>DATEZM010000176.1:0-2500 GCA_035255625.1 Rhizomicrobium sp.
CAGATGAGCCAGGACGACGAGCTGCTGCTCGTGAAGGGCTATTTCGGCGCCGACACACACCAGCCCTGGATCAAAACGCCGCCGGCGGAATACCTGTCCCAGTTGCCCGGCACCGCCGGCTTCGTGCCCGGCATTCCGCGCCTGGGCATTCCGGCGCTGCGCGAGAGCGACGCCGGCGTCGGCATTGCAAACAATGCCTGGCTGCGGCCCGGCGACACCGCGACCGCCTATCCCTCCGGCATCGCGAACGCAGCGACGTGGAATCCGCAGATCGCCTTCAACACCGGCGTGGGCATCGGAACGGAGGCACGCGATCGCGGTTTCAACGTCATGCTCGATGGCGGCATCAACCTGGCGCGCGAGCCGCGCAACGGCCGCACCTTCGAATATGGCGGCGAGGACCCGCTGCTCGCCGGCATCATGGTGGGCGCCCAGATCAAGGGCATCCAGAGCCAGCACGTCATCTCGACCATCAAGCATTATGCGCTGAACGATCAGGAGGGCGGCCGCACCCAGGTCAGCGCCGAGATCGACGAAGGCGCCGCGCGCGAATCCGACCTGCTCGCCTTCGAGATCGGCATCGAGCATGGCAGTCCCGGCGCGGTGATGTGTTCCTACAATCTGGTCGGCGGCATCTATGCCTGCGAGAACGACCTTCTGCTCAACCGCATCCTGAAGGGGGACTGGGGTTATACGGGATGGGTGTTGTCTGATTGGGGCGCGGTGCATTCGACCGTCGCGGCCGCCAATGACGGGCTCGATCAGGAATCGGCGGCCGGTTTCGACCGCCAGGAATATTTCGGCGCACCGCTCAAGGCCGCGCTGACCGCCGGAACGGTGACGCCGGCGCGGCTGCACGACATGGTCCATCGCATCCTGCGCACGATGTTCGCCGACGGGTTGATCGATTTCCCTGCCGTGCCGCAGAAGCCATCGACCCATGCCGATGTCGCCCAGGCAAGTGCCGAGGAAGCCATTGTCCTTCTGAAGAACGACGGCAACATCCTTCCGCTCGCCGCGACCGTGCGCAAAATCGCGATCATCGGCGGCAACGCCAATCTCGGCATGCTTTCGGGCGGCGGCTCGTCCCAGGTCTCGCCGATCGGTTTCGACAACGATCATGCCGTCATGCTCGGCGGCGGCGTGATCGTGCTGCCGAACGGCGCGAAGATCATGCCGCTGGCACGCCAGATCTTCGACCCGCCTTCGCCGCTTGCCGCGATTTCGGCCATCGCACCGCAGGCACAGGTGAGCTACTCCGACGGCACCGATCCAGTCGCGGCGGCTACCCTGGCGGCACAATCCGATGTCGTCATCGTCTTCGCGTCGCAATGGATGAGCGAGGGCTACGATGTCGCCAATCTGTCGCTGTCCGGCAACCAGGACGCCCTGATCGCCGCCGTCGCCGCCGCCAACCCGCATACCATCGTCGTGCTCGAAACCGGCGGCGCGGTGCTCATGCCATGGCTCGATAAGGTCCCGGCCGTGCTCGAGACCTGGTATGGCGGCAGCGGCGGCGCGACTGCGCTGGCGCGAATCCTGTCCGGCCAGGTCGATCCGTCGGGACGGTTGCCGATCACCTTTCCGCAAAGCGAAGCGCAGCTGCCACAGCGCACGCCGATGGGCGGTCCCGCGGGCACGTTTAGGGTCGCCTATCCGGAAGGATCCGATATCGGCTATCGCTGGTACGACACGAAGAAGCTGACGCCACTTTTCCCGTTCGGCTTCGGACTGACCTATACGAATTTCGGCCTCACGAACTTCTCCGCAACGGGCGGCGACAATATCGCGGCGACAGCGACCGTCACCAACACCGGCGATCGCGCGGGAAGCGAAGTCGTCGAGCTCTATGTCACGCCGCCGGGCGAACCGGCGCGTCTCGTCGGCTGGAGCAAGGTGAAACTCGCGCCCGGCGAAAGCCAGACCGTGCAGATCGCGGCCGAACCGCGGCTGCTGGCGCGCTTCGATGCGCAGGTCCATGTCTGGCGCACACCGGCGGGCCCCTATGCCGTCAGCTTGCGCAGGTCGGCGACCGACATCGTGTCAAGCACCTTCGTGACCGTGACCGGAGGAACGATGAAACCGTGAGTGGCAACAAACAGGTCCTCGTCGGAGACGTCGGCGGAACGCATGCGCGTTTCGCGGTGGTCGATACGGCGACGAAGCCCTGGACCATTGCCAGCCGGCTCGATCTCGACACCAACTTTGCGGACTTCACGTCGGCGCTGCGCCGCTATCTCGACAGCGTCCGGCTCGCCACCCTGCCCTCAGCGGCATCCATCGCCGTGGCCGGACCGGTGAGCGATGGCAAAGTTACCTTCACCAATCGCAACTGGACCATCTCGGAATCGGATTTGCGCGGCTTCGGTTTCACCAACGCGCTTCTCATCAACGATTTCGCTGCGCTCGCCTTCGCCGTCGGCGCGCTGCCGCAGGCAAGCATCCACACGATCGGACCGGAGCTTCCCGGCATGGACGGCGAACCGGTCACGATCATCGG
>DATEZM010000177.1:0-2844 GCA_035255625.1 Rhizomicrobium sp.
GGCATCGACCTCACACTGGCCGACCAGTCGCCGGGCATGGTCAGCGAAGCCATCGGCGCTGTGACCGCATCCGGCGGCACCTGGAATTCGATTTCGAGCAAGGTCGCCGACGTTTGCGCGTTGCCGTTCGAGGACGACAGCTTCGATGTCGTTACCGCCATGCACATGCTGTATCACGCGAGCGACAAGGACCGCGCCGTCGCCGAGATCGCGCGTGTTCTGAGGCGGAGCGGCAAGCTCATCGTCACGACCAATGGCGCCGAGACGATGAAGGAGTTGAACGCGCTTTCGCACGACATTTTCGGCACGCCGCCCTACGATTTCGGTTCGGCACCCTTCAGCCTGGAAAGCGGCGAACCCATTCTTCGCAAGTATTTCCGCACCGTCGACATTCGGAGCAACACCGACATCCTGCGGGTGACAGAAGCAGACGACGTCGTGAATTTCCTGACGTCATTCCCTCCCGGCGAGGATGCGGACGCAGCCGCGCTCGATCGCCTGCGCCGGGAATTGGCGCGACGGATGCCGGATGGCGTTTTCCCCATCACGCGCATCGCGGGCAGCATGGTCGCGAGCGGACACATCGCAACCGAACGCAGGCCATAACGCAACTCAGGGCTTCAGCGCCTTCAGCTTGTAGAGCAGTTCCAGCGCCTGCTTCGGCGTGAGCGTGTCGGGCTCGACCGCCTTCATCGCTTCTTCCAGCTCGCTCTTTTTTGCCACGGCCGCCACCGGTGCGTTCGCGGCGAACAGCGGCAGATCGTCGATGCGGGCGAGCGGCTTGTGGCCCTCGCGGCCGTCTTCCAATGCCTTCAGCACATCCTCGGCGCGGGCGACGACGGCCTGCGGAAGACCGGCGAGCTTCGCGACATGGATGCCATAGGAACGGTCGGCAGCGCCGGGCGCGACTTCATGCAGGAAGACGATGGTATCATTCCACTCGCGCACCCGCATCGTCACGCAGGCGAGCGAGGTCAGCCGCTCCGCCAGCGCAGTCATCTCATGATAATGCGTGGCGAACAGCGTGCGGGCGCGGTTCTTCTCGTGCAAATGCTCGCAAGCCGCCCAAGCGATGGCGAGGCCGTCAAAGGTCGCGGTGCCGCGGCCGATCTCATCGAGGATGACGAGGCTCTTCTCCGTCGCCTGATTCAGGATTGCGGCGGTCTCCACCATCTCGACCATGAAGGTCGAGCGGCCGGCCGCGAGATCGTCGCCCGCCCCGACGCGGGAGAAGAGCCGATCGACGATGCCGATATGGGCACTGTCGGCCGGCACGAAAGCGCCGGCCTGGGCCAGGATCGCGATCAGCGCGTTCTGGCGCAGGAAGGTCGACTTGCCCGCCATGTTCGGGCCGGTCACCAGCCAGAGCCGGCCGCTGCCATCCGGCGACAGATCGCAATCATTGGGCACGAAGGGATGGGCGTGGTCGCGCGCCAGCGCGGCTTCAACCACGGGATGGCGGCCGCGCACGATGCGGAAGGCGAGGCTGTCGTCCATCACCGGGCGGGTGTGGCGGCAGGCGGCGGCGAGTTCGGCCAGCGCGCCGGCGACGTCGATAGTGGCGAGCGCGCCGGCGATGCGGTTGAGCGGCGCGGCGCATTCGTTGACAAGCGCGCACATCGCGTCGAACAGCTCGCGCTCCAGTGCCAGTGCCTGATCGGCAGCCTGCGAGATACGGCTGGCGAGGGTCGCCAGTTCGTCGGTGGTAAAGCGCACCGCGCTGCCGATGGTCTGGCGGTGACGGAACAGGATGCGGTTGCCGCCGGCCTGGAGCTTGTCGGCGTGCTGCGGCGTCACCTCGATGAAATAGCCGAGTACGCCATTGTGCTTGATCCGGAGCGCGGCGACGCCCGATTCGGTGCGGTAGCGCGCTTCGAGACCGGCGACGACGCGGCGGGATTCATCGCGCAGCTTGCGCACCTCGTCGAGCGGTGCATGCACGCCGGCCGCGATGAAGCCGCCATCGCGTGCGAGAAAGGGTGGTTCGGCAATCAGGAGACTCTCGAGTTTCTCGGCTAGCGGCGATGCGGCGGCGACGCCTTCGACCAGCGCGTCACACGCCGCGCGCAATTCGCCCGGCGCCGGTTTCAAAGGGTCGTCGAGATTCAGCCGGTCGCGCAGGAAACGCGCGCACTTGATACCGTCACGCAGATTGGCGAGGTCGCGCGGCCCGCCGCGGCCGACGGAAATGCGCGCCAGCGCCCGCGCGATGTCCGGCGCCTGGCGCAGATCCTCGCGCAGGATGCGCCATAGCTCCGCGTCGGCCTCGAAGAAGGCAACAGCATCGTGGCGCCGCACAATCGCGGCGACATCGGTCAGTGGCGCCGAGAGCCGCGCGGCGAGTTCGCGCGCGCCGGCCGCGGTCACGGTGCGGTCGATCGCCGACAGCAGGCTGCCTTTGCGATCGCCCGACAGCGTCTGCGTCAATTCGAGATTGCGTCGTGTGGCGGCGTCGATGCCCAGAAACGCGGCCGGTGCGACACGCACAAGCGGCCCAAGCGCCGGCAGATTGCCCTTCTGCGTCAGGTCGAGATAGGCAATCAGCGCGCCGGCAGCGGACAATTCGGCGCGCGAGAACGCACCGAAGCCGTCCAGGCTTTGCACCTTGAAATGCGTTTTCAAAGCACGCTCGCCAGCGCCGGAATCGAACTTGATTGAAGGCAACGGCGACAGCGCGGCGCCGAAGCCTTTCAGGATCGGCGAAACGTCTGCTTCCGCCAGCAGCGCATCCGGCACAAGAAGTTCGCGCGGCGCGACGCGGGCGAGCTCGGTCGCGATCTCGGCCAGCTCGACCGGTGCCACCGAGAACGTGCCGGCCGACATGTCACACGCGGCGATGGCGAA
>DATEZM010000178.1:0-9286 GCA_035255625.1 Rhizomicrobium sp.
GCCACCTCGATCGCCTCGATTTCCGCGCCGAGCCGTGAGAAATCGGCGGAGAGAATCGACGGGGCGATACGGATTTTGTCGGCCATGGCGGCCATTAAGTGACGGATTCTGAACGGCGCCGCAAGGCGCGGATGCGCCTAGGTTGCGGTCGAAAGAACACCCCGCCGGCGCGCCATAGCGGCCTCGACGCGCGGCCATGCGATCAGAACAACCACAAACGCCGGCAGCCACATGAGGCGCGACTGATAGCGGCCATGCGGACCGGAAAATACGCCGCAGACAAAGGCGTTTCCGATCAGAACCAGAGCGACGAAGCCCGGCAGAACAATGGCCCGCCAGTCTCGCCTGCGCACGCTGTTGCGCAAGAGGAGATACAGCGCCGCCAGCGACAAGAACGCCATCGGCACATGCACGAGATTGATCGGCAGAAACCAGATCTCGCCTTCTTGCTGATAGGCGCGGTCATAGGCGTTGAGCTGCCGCGGGATGGCGACCTTGAACTCGTGGTTCAGGACCCATTCCTGCGGCACGATGCCATCGCCGGTCTGAAACCAGAAGAACTGGAGCGCTGCATCCTGGAGCGCGGCAATGGCGTTCTCGAGCGGATAGCGCAGCAGGCTCTGGCGCACCAGCAAGGTGGACTCCGCCCCACGCTTTTCGAACCCGCCAACCTTCTTGAACGGGCTCTGGTCGGGCATCCACAACCAGGTGTCGGCGCGCGACGGGAGCCGATTCTTATAGGGGCAGACAGCGTAGCCGGCCTTGGGGCAATCGGCATCGAGTACCGGCTCGATCAACCCGTCCTCCATCAATCGCGCCTCAAGGAAGATGGCGCCGGAGCGGCTGAAAAAGATGTGCTGTGTGAAGACATAGTTCGCGGCGTAAACCGACAACACGGCCAAAGCGAAGCTAACCCCAACTAGCAGGATGCGCGGGCGCGGCAGATCGTTTGCTTCGATCCACGATTTCGGCGCGAAACGCATCATCACGAGAATGACAAGCAAACCGGCGGCGAGAGCGATGTGCGATGAATGGCTGGCAATCGCCACCACGGCAATGACAACCAGCAGGGCTTTGCGCAATGCACCGAGCTTGTCGCTCTCGAACGAGACGAGGTAGAGCGCCATCGGCGCGACGGCGACGAAGCAGTCGGGCTCAATCTGGGCAGCATACCAGGGAAGCCCCGTGACGAGACAGAGCACCGCGCCAATTGCGAGAAGCGACCAGACCGAAAGCTGTGGCCGGATCGCGCGGGCGAACTCCACCATGGCGAACGCCGTGATCAGGCACTGCGTCACCGCGACCAGCCACAGACTCGTCGCGCCACCGGCAACTGCGAGGAAGCTGGAATAGATCGGCGAACGCTCGGCGATGAAGAGATGGCCGAGGCCCTGAAGCATGTAGGCGCCGGTGTCATAGAAAATGATCGGAAAGCCGTTCCACACGGCAACGGAGAGAAGGCACACGCCTAGTGCGAAAGTCGCGAGGATTTCGTACAGCGGCTCCGCGATCGGCGCCGCTGGAAGCGCAAAACGAAACGGACGCAAGCCCGCTACGGTGCTTCCCAACTCGCTCATTGTTTAGGTGTCGCCCCAAGCTCGTTTCAGGACAATGCCGCAAACGATGTTGCAGTGCAAAGTGGCATATTGGACGGATGGGTCATGTGGCCCCAAAGGGCGCGGAAATCCTGCCGATTCGCCGCCGCCGCGCGGTTGACACCGGCCCCTCCGGTCCTACACTCCGGCCGCTTCGCGATCCGGTTTTTTGAGGAAATTCAATGGCGGATATCCCGCAAAGGGCGCAGCGCCCGCGCCCCCTTTCGCCTTTCGTGTCGATCTATCACTGGCCGGTCACGATGGCGACGTCGATCACCCACCGGTTCACCGGCATGGGGCTGGCGGCGGGGACAGTTCTGCTGGCCTGGTGGCTCTATGCGGTGGCAAGCGGACCCGACTCGTTCAACGCGTTCGTGAACCTCGCCGCCACGCCACTGGGCCAGGTAATCCTGTTCCTGATCGTGTGGTCGCTCGCTTTTCACCTGCTGAACGGCATCCGTCATCTCGCCTGGGACATGGGCTTCGGGTTCTCGAAGTCGGTGGCGCAGAACAATTCCATCCTGGTGATCGCTGGTTCGATCCTGGTCGCCGCAGCGCTGTTCGCGCTCGCCTATAGCGGCCGCGGGGGCTACTACCAATGAGCCTCGAAACACCCCTGCACAAAGTCGAAGGACTCGGCTCCGCCCATTCCGGCGTGACTCATTTCTGGCGCCAGCGCGTTACCGCCGCGGCGCTCATTCCGCTCTCGGTCTGGTTCGCCGTTTCCGTACTCGGCCTCGTCGGCGCCCACGAGGCTGCGACACTCACCTTCCTGTCGCAGCCGCTGAACGCGATTCTGATGGCGGCCTTCGTCCTGATCGCGGTCTACCACATGTCGCTCGGCATGCAGGTGGTCATCGACGACTACGTCTACGTCAACTGGCAGAAGCTCGTCCTCATGCTGCTCATGCGCGGATTTTCTCTGGCGGTGATCGCTGCGTGCATCTATGCCCTGCTGCGCATCGCCGGACCGATCACATGACCGACGCCTATAAGATCATCGACCACAGTTTCGACGTCGTCGTCGTCGGCGCCGGCGGCTCCGGCCTGCGCGCGACACTCGAATGCGCCGCCGCCGGTCTCAAGACCGCCTGCATCACCAAAGTGTTTCCGACCCGCAGCCATACGGTCGCCGCCCAGGGCGGCGTCGCGGCCGCACTCGGCAACATGGGCGAAGACGATTGGCGCTGGCATATGTACGACACCGTGAAGGGCTCGGACTGGCTGGGCGACCAGGACGCCATCGAATACCTCTGCAAGAACGCGCCGGAAGCCGTCTACGAGCTCGAGCATTTTGGCGTCCCCTTCAGCCGCACTGAAGACGGGCGCATCTATCAGCGTGCCTTCGGCGGCATGACCAGCCACTACGGCAAGGGCATCGCGCAGCGCACGGCGGCGGCCGCAGACCGTACGGGCCACGCCATGCTGCATTCGCTCTATGGCCAATGCGTCAAGCACAATGTCAATTTCTTCATCGAGTATTTCGTGCTCGATCTCATCATGGACGAAGACGCGGTCGTCGGCGTGATCGCCTGGAATCTCGACGATGGCACAATCCATCGTTTCCATACGCACAAGACAATCATAGCGACCGGCGGCTTCGGCCGCATCTACGCGACCTGCACCGGCGCCCACACGCAGACCGGCGACGGCAACGCGATGGCACTGCGCGCGGGCCTGCCGGTGCAGGATATGGAGTTCGGCCAGTTCCACCCGACTGGCGTCTATGGCGCGGGCGTGCTGATCACCGAAGGCGCGCGCGGCGAAGGCGGCTATCTCACCAATTCCGAGGGTGAGCGGTTCATGGAGCGCTATGCGCCCAACGCGAAAGATCTCGCCTCGCGCGACGTCGTCAGCCGCGCAATGACCATCGAGATCCGCGAAGGCCGCGGCGTCGGTCCGAAGAAGGATCACATCTACCTTCACCTGTCGCATCTCGATCCGAAGATACTGCACGAGCGCCTGCCCGGCATCACGGAGTCCGCGCGCATCTTCGCCGGCGTCGATCTGACTAAGGAGCCGATCCCGGTGTTGCCGACCATGCACTACAACATGGGCGGCATTCCGACGAACCACATGGCAGAGGCACTGACGCTGAAGGATGGCAACCCCGACAGCGTGGTGCGCGGCCTGATGGCGGTGGGCGAAGGCGCTTGCGTTTCCGTTCACGGCGCCAACCGGCTGGGCTCGAATTCGCTGATCGACCTCGTCATCTTCGGCAAGGCCGCAGGCATGCGTTGTGCCAAGACGGTGGAGAAGAACCAGCACCTTGTCGATCTTCCCAAGGGCGCCGGCGACAAATCGATCGACCGGCTCGACCGCTACCGCCACGCCAACGGCTCGACGCCGACGGCGCAGCTGCGCCACGACATGCAGCTCGCCATGCAGGAGGACGCCGGCGTGTTCCGTACCGCCGAGGCCCTGGCCAATGGCCGCCAGCGGATCGACGCGATCTACAAGCGCATGGGCGACATCAAGGTGAGCGACCGTTCGTTGGTCTGGAACACAGATCTCGTCGAGACGCTCGAGTTCGAGAACCTGATCCAGCAGGCGGTGGTCACCATCGAGGGCGCAAGCATTCGTCAAGAGAGTCGCGGCGCCCACGCCCGCGAGGACTTCCCCAAACGCGACGACGAGAACTGGATGAAGCACACCCTGGCCTGGCTCGATCCGAAGACCGGCTGGGTCAAGATCGACTACCGCCCGGTTCACAGCTACACGCTGAGCAACGAAGTCGAATACATCCCGCCAAAGGCAAGGACGTACTGAGACGCGATGGCGAAGAGGCCCGACATCGCGTCAATCGCCGCGCATGTCGGGTCGGGCTATCCCAAACCGTTCGATGCGGCCGTTGCAACGTCACCGAAATCAATGAGGACAGGGAGATAACAAGTCCAAACGATCGCCATCACACTTGGCACATCATGACCATGAAACTGGAACAAACCGAGGTCTCTGGCGTATCCATCGCGTGAGGGCACTTTGGGAGACCGAGTGTGAGAACCAGGAACATACTTTTGGCGGCGGCAGCCGCAGCAGTGATCGGCGCGGGAACAGCGTTTGCACAACCGCCCGCCGGACCTGATCAGACTGGCCCTGATCCCGATGGCTACTACAGCCAGACCGATCGTGACGGCTACTATGATCGCAACGGCAATTATCATCACTTCCGCGACGACGATCGTACGTCTCCGGACACAGACCGTGCACCTCCGGACGCAGACAGGGCCTATCCGGGCTCGGACGAGGATGCCGGGCCGCCACCGCGCTACTACCGCGAAGGCGACTATGAACGCGCCTGCCGCTCCGGCAATGCGGCCGGAACCGTGTTCGGCGCCGCAGGTGGCGGCCTGATCGGTGGCATTGCCAGCCACGGCAATCCTGCGGCGATCGTCGGCGGCATCATCCTTGGCGGTCTGTTCGGTCATGCTGTCACGCATGACATCGATTGCGATGACCAGCACTACGCCTTCGACAGCTACGCCACAGGCCTCAACGGCGAGATCGGTCACCGCTACGAATGGCGGCATGGCGACAACTACGGCTATTTCACGCCGACGCGGGAATACACCGAAGACGGCATGCGCTGCCGCGAATTCCACGCCGTGACCTTCCATCACGGCGAGGAATCCGACCACGACGGCGCGGCCTGTTACGGCCACGACGGCAATTGGCATTTCGAAGACTGAGTCTAACGAGAGCCCCAGCGCCACCGGGGCTCTTGCTATTTGGCTGAGGCTAGCGCCGACGCAATATCGGCGCCCGCGTTCTGGCGAAGCGCAACGCAGCGATCGATCTGCTCTTCAGTGTGCGCGACACGTCGCCGTGCGCCCAATGCGCCACCCATCTTCTGTTCGAAGAACGCTTCGGCATCGGCATGCGACGACGGCTCGCAAGCGCCCTTGAGGATGGTTCCCATATTCCCCATGCCTTGCGGGCTCAGCAGCCGGGCAAACGCGTCGTAGTGTTGGCTGACATAGGTCCACAACGCAGTACGTGCGACGGTCTCATCGGGCATGTATTCCGTCAGATAGCGCAGTTCGCCGATGCGCATCTTCGCCGGCGCCAACGCCAGAAGTTTGCCCACAACGGCGGGATCGTCATTGCCTGCGAAGGCATAGACAATGTCTCGCCGCACGGCTTCGTCATTGGTCGATTGGAACACCGCGACAAGATCGTCGGCATAGCGCTTGTCGGTCAGCAGGGCGGCGCGCAACGCTTCCGGGCGGACGTCTGGCGCAAGCTGCCGCCACTTCCCCTCGCCCGACTGCGCCGACACCTCAATCGGTCCGGACAGCATCGCAATCGCATCGGGATCGTGGGCTTCGGTGACCAGGATGACCGCGAGATATTCGCGCGCGAAGGCATCGGCGGGCTTCTCGCCATTCTTAGCCGAAACGCCCATCGTCTTGAAGCGAGGCAAAAAGTTGCGGCTGAGGAAAGCCCGATACGCCGGCAGATCGTTTGGCGAAAGGCTTTGACGCACCATCAGGAGCGGCTTGGTCAGGCTGCGCAGAACATCCCAGCGCGCCGTCGGCGCCAGTGCACGGACAAGCGCGAATGCATCGGCGGCGTGCGCGTGGCCATTGCGCAGGCCGGCGAAGACGTTGGCAAGCAGTGTGATCTGATCCGCCACGCCCATCTTCGGCGCCAGCGCGATCTGCTTCTGCCAGTCGGCCTCGTCAAAGCCGAAGTGATAATAGCCACCGCCCTCCGCGTTTGGCAGGGGCGGGATCGTGCAGGGCGCAGTCAAGGGCAGCTCGAAGCGCGGGCCCGTTCCGATCTTGCAGACGCGGGTCGCGCCATCCATCACGCAGACCGGCACGCGCCAGCTTCGTGCTGGCGATGACAATCCGTATGGTGCGTAGACCGATTGTGCGAAATCGAGCCCCGTGCAGCTTCCGCCCACTTTCAGGAATGGCATGCCAGGCTGATCGATGAAACTGTCGAACGCCGGGATGATTTCGAGATGTCCGGTCGTCGCGGCGATGGTACCGATAAAGTCCTTCGCAGTGGCGTTGCGGTGCGCAAATTTGGTCAGATACACATGGATACCGCGCTGCCAATTGTCGGGACCGACATAGTTCTCGAACATGCGAAGAACCGATGCGCCCTTGTCGTAGGTGATCGAATCGAACACGTTAGCAAGGTCGTCGACGTTGGCAATCGGCTGATGGATCTGGCGCGCCGATGGCAGCTCGTCCAGATCCATCACATCGAGGCCGCCACGCAGCGTATCGGTCGAGAAGTCCAGTTCCGGCATGACGGCGGCGGCGGCCTTGTACTCCATCCAGTCGGCGAAGGATTCATTCAGCCAGATATCGTCCCACCAGGCCGGCGTGACGAGATCGCCGAACCACTGATGCGACAGTTCATGCGATTGCACCGCCAGGCTGCTACGCTCGAGATCGAGCGAAGCATCGGCATCGAGCAGATAGCGCTCGCGGAACGTGACCGCGCCTGCGTTTTCCATCGCGCCGGCGGTGAAATCCGGCACCGCCAGAATATCCAACTTCTGGAACGGATAGCCGATACCGAAATAGTTCTCGAGCGCGACGATGATCTTCGGCGTCAGCGACAGTGCATAGGCGATGCGCGGTCCGTTACCGCGCGCGGTGATGCCGCGGATGTGCAGCGGCCGCGACCGGTAGCGGTCCGGCGGCGCCACGCCGCCGTCGACCACGTCGAGCGGCCCTACGGCCAGCGCGATCAGGTAGGTCGGCAGCGGCTTGGTGGTCTGAAATACGGTCTCGGTCATGCCGTGCGAGATCGACGCCGCTGCAAAGATCGGTGTGTTGCCGATCACCCGCATCCCCTTTGGCGCGACTACAGTAAGATTGAACGGCGTCTTGAAGCCAGGTTCGTCGAACGAGGGAAACGCGCGCCGCGCGTCAGTCGATTCGAATTGTGTGAACGCATAGGAGTCGCCCCGCTCGACGACCTTGTACAGCCCATCGAGCGAGCGGTTGAAAGGCGCATCGTAGTCGAAGATTAGCGTCGCCTTGCCGGCCGGCACTCTGTCGACAAAGATCAGCCGCGCCACGCCGGAGCGATCGACCTGATCGTAGTGCGCGACGATCGACTTTCCGGTCTTCAGTCGCACCGTCACACCAGAGACGTTCAGGCCGAGACCGTGCAGGAAGAGCGAGCGTTGCGGCTTCAGAAGCCGCATGTCGATCTCGACATGGCCGGTGAATCGGTCAGCCCGCGGATCGATTCGTAGCGCCACACGATAGCGCTCCGGCACGGCGTCGCGCGGCAGCTTGCCCAGCGGGACGCTTTCACCGCCGAGTGAAATTCCCTTGTGCACGTTGGCCGGCTTGTGAGGCTCTCTACTGCAACCGGAAAGACACAACGCCCCCAACAGCGCGGAAAAAGCCACGACCCGGACAGTCTTGTGCATTGCAATCACGCGGTGGACTCTGACCAAAAAGGGAACAAACCGGCGCATTGAAAGTTTTCCCGAAGCACATGTCCATACTGACCCGATTCTGTCCTATTCTGTTCAGGTAGGGTTCAGGCCGGAATGGCCAAGCTGATATTCGAACCGCGGCGCCATCCGGCGATGACCGCACCAGAGGAGAAACTTATGTTGAAGAGATCGGGATTGATTGCTGGCGCGGCGCTGTTGGCGCTGGGCTTCGGTACGACAGCCGCCATGGCCGACGACTGCCACAACGATCGCGCCGGTGGTACGGTGCTCGGTGCCATCGCGGGTGGCGTGATCGGCGGCGTTGCGAGCCACGGCAACGGCGCGGCCATTGCAGGCGGCGCGATTTTCGGCGGTCTCGCCGGCAACGCGCTTAGCCGCGATATCGACTGCGAGGATCGCGACTACGCCGGCCGCGCTTACGAGGACGCGTTCGACGGTGAGATCGGCCAGCGCTACGAATGGGAAGGCCGTCATGGCGCCCATGGCTATGTCGTCGTGAACGACGAGTTCCGCCGCGACGGCCATCGTTGCAGGAACTTCACTCAGGTCGTGTTCCACCATGACGAGCGCTTCGAGCGCAACGGCACCGTCTGCCGCTACGACCACGAGTGGCAGATGCAGGACTGATCGACCGCCAAGGCGGCCGGACAAGCCCCGCGCCTCGCTGGCGCGGGGTTTTTGTTTGCTGTCGCCTGCTGCAGGCCGGTCGCGCCGCTGGCGTTACTTTCCCTTCCACCGGGGTGCGCGTTTTTCTGCGAAGGCCTTCGGTCCCTCGCGCAGATCTTCGCTTTTGTACATCGCCACGACCGCCGGATAGGAATTCTGGTTGTTGAGCGCGTCACCGATCGAGGCCTCGTTGAGCCCGCGATAGACAGCCTGTTTGGAGGCGCGGCCCGACATCGGCGACAACTCCATGATCTGTTTCGCCAGCGTCTTCGCCCGCTCCATCAACAGCGCTGCGGGCACGACCTCGTTGACAAACCCCAGCTCCTTGCCTTCCGCGGCGCTCACCCGCCGTCCGGTGAGGATCATGCCGAGCGCCCGCTTGGTGCCGATTTCGCGTGGCAGCCGATGCAGACCGCCGGCCAGCGCCGCCAGTCCCACCCGCGGCTCAGGCAGTGCGAACACCGCTGTGTCCGCCGCCAGGATGAGGTCGCAGGCGAGCGCGATCTCGAATCCGCCGCCCATCGCAATGCCGTTCACAGCCGCGATCAGCGGCTTGTCGAGATCGAACCGCGAGACAAGGCCGCCGAACCCG
>DATEZM010000179.1:0-5789 GCA_035255625.1 Rhizomicrobium sp.
AACAACCAGAATACTCTCAGGAATGGCGTTTATTCTACCCGCGGGGGTTGAAGACATTTTCGGCCTCATCGTGAATTTATGTCAGTGTTGGGGAAAGTCTATGCAATCAATCGTAAATTCCTGGCCGGAACCAAACTGACATCTCCGATAATTGGGTGTTATCAGGACCCAGGGGCTTATGTGAAGACTATATAGTCACGAGCGTAGTGCGGCCAGCAACGCGCTTCTCCGCGAAGTATGTCTTGGTTTTTGTTCCGACTCGCAGGCCGAAGCCAGAGAGGCTGGCGTCAAACACCATCACCTGCCCACGCTCAGGATGCTCAATAGCGCTAACGTTCGTCTTTGTGAGCTTGATGCGAGGCATGACGTTCATTGAACTTTCGCTAGTAGGCGCATAGTAGGCACCGCGAGTAGAAATGCCTCAACGACACTAATGGTATTCTATCAACGCAGAATTTCACATGGGTGAGATATCAACGTCTTAGTTGATATTCACTCTCGCTCAATCTACCGTTCAAATTATTCGTAATCAGTAGGTCCGCAGTTCGAACCTGCGCGTCGGCACCAGTTTCAATCGGTTATGTCCGGCGCGGCTGAACTCCTTGGCCTCAGGTCAGCGGTTTTCCGCGCGCGACTATTGCGCGGCGCTGCCGTCAATGGCGGGGCGCATCTCGCCGACGAACTTGTCGAGGTTGGGGATGCTTCTGATCACCGTGTCGAGCGCCTCGCTCGGAAAGCCCGATTCCAGCGTAATGGTGAACGCCGCGAAGGTGTCGTCGCTGTCATCGACCCCCCAGAAGAGGAAGTTGTTGTCGCTGTAGCGCAGCAGCCGGTGCGCGAAATCCGCCCGGTCCTTGACCCGACCGAGGTTGATATACGCGCCCTTGTAATGGGGATAGATGCGAAATCCGATGGTGTTGGATTTCGTCACCGAGATAATGATCTCTATCGATTCGCTGTTGCGCAGCCCCTGGGTGAGTGTGCCGGCGAAATTGTAGAGGTTTTTGCTGCTCTGGTTGAAGGCGACCCCGATCTTGGGTCCTTCGACGACGAGTAGCGCCCTCAGCTTCTCCCGCGTCGCGTCGCGCGCGGGGTCCGGCGCGGGCGCCGCCGTCTGCGCCAGAACCGGCGCCGGGGCGCCCCCTATCGCGACGGATGCGGCGGCACAGAGGGCCAGGGCGAGAATAACGGCGCGACTATTGCTCATGGCGACAAATCTCCTGCTGCAACGCTTCAGCGTGACACAAAGCAGGCCGTTCGGCGACAACCGAGAAGCAGGCACATTTCACGAACGGAACGATTTTCAGCGCCCCGCGTTTTCAGTTACCGACGTTCCGCATTAGCGAGCGCTTTCGCGCCCCATCCCAGCACCGGAGAGCCCATGCCCGACACCATCGCAAAGAATACCAAGCCGTTCCTCAGCGACGTGAAGACCCTGAGGGACCGCGCGCGAAAGAACCTTGCCGATGGCGCGATGACCTCGACCTATAAAGGCGATCCCAAGCAGACGGTCGAGCTCCTCCAGTCGGTGCTCGCCACCGAGATCGTCTGCGTGCTGCGCTATACCATGCACGCCGTCAGCGCCGCGGGAATCTCCAGCGACAGCGTCAAGGCGGAGTTCGCCGAGCACGCCAAGGAGGAGCAGGAGCACATGATGGCGGTGGCCGAGCGCATCACCCAGCTCGGCGGCGAGCCTAACTTCGATCCCGAGGGGCTCGCCAGCCGCTCGGCCTCGCAATATTCCGCCGGCTCGAACCTGGTCGACATGATCAAGGAAAATCTGATCGCCGAGCGCATCGCCGTGGATCATTACCGCGAGTTGATCCGCTTCTTCGGCGAGGACGATCCGAGCACGAAACGAATGCTGGAGTGGATCCTGTCGGTCGAGGAAGAGCACGCCGACGACATGCACGACCTGCTGGTCGCCCATGAGGGCCGGCCCATGCTGCCCAAATAAAGGGCGCGCGTGCACGGCCCCTCGGCGCGGCGATAGACCGGGGATGCGACGGACGATCAGGTATGGGGGCAGATTCAGACGTGATCGGCCTCAGCTGTCTTGATCGATTTCAATCGCCTTGCAGTACGACATGGCCACATCGAAATCAGCGCTATTTTCGGACCAGTGACCTATCGATTGCTCGGACTTGCCGGGGAATTCAAAGCTCATGGCCGTGAGACATTGATTGACCGTTGCGTCATCGTCGGACAATGGCATGATCAGGCGGTTGCAAATGAGCTCGACATCCCGGGCCGAGTGATAGCGATTAATCACCAAGACGGGCCGCTTCCGCTCGCACATGATGCGATAATTTTCCTCGGCGAATTTGAGTCGCTCGCCCGTGAAAATCTCGTCGAAATGCTTTCCGGCGAGTTCCGATCCATACGCATGAACAATTGCGCTGCCCGCCAGGCGGAAGCGGATGCGCTTGCCGCCGTCCAGCAGCTCGGTAATTTGGATATTGGGGAGCAGGCGTGGAATTTCCGTTGGTTCAATGTCGCGGCGGCGCGGAATAGTGCGGTCGCCGCGCTTGCTCCGCCAATAATCATAGGCGGGTTTTAGGACCGAATCTTTCGTGAAATCATATTGCACGGCGATACCAATCGGAAACGCGCTCGTTGGTTCCGAAACCGCAATCGCCCAGCTGCCTGATCGTCACTGGCCGGAATCCGCCGCCGGCACCTGCGGCGAGGCCGTGCTGGAAACCTGCGCATGCGCCTTGTCAGCCGGTGCCGGCGGTTGACGGCTCGCGAAGATGTATTGAGCGCCCAGCACGATGGCGATAACGATCGCGCAATAGATCGCGTACCGGACGGCCTGGGGATTGGCGACGGCACCGGCGCCGCGCAACGTCTCGCGCGACGGCATAGTGGAAGCCGCCCGCGGCAACAGCGCGATCAGGCGGGCGGCGATCGTCCCGGCGTCGCGCTGCGCCGAGGGCCCGTCCGGCAACGCCGCAATCAACGAGGCCAGTCTCTCAATCGCCGTTTTCCCCGGCAATCGGGCCAATTTGGCAGCCTCCTGCCACGGGTCGACATCCAGCCGCGCCAGCGCCGAAAGGACGCTGAGCCGCATGCCATTGCCGTCCTCGCCGACCGGCGCATAGAGAAAGTCGTCGAACTCGGACCCGAGGAGAGAAACCGAAACGGCACGCGTCATTTCAATCACCGAATTTCGTCGTCTTGGGCAACTTCCCCTTAAGCAACGGCCGCGGCGCCGAGATCGTTCCCGACCGGGCCGGAGCCGGAAACGGGGCTGTCGCTGACACCGATTGCGATCTTCGGGCGGGAGACGCGCAACCGCTACAAAGGTCTTGCTGACCCTCAATTGGACACATTGTTCGGCCCATGCTCGCCGGCCCTTTGGGCCCGACTGTCCCTGCCCCGATCATCGTTCCCGCATTCGCATGATTGGCTTGGTGTAAATGGCCGCAAAAAAATCGGCGCGGCAGCCGCCGGCGTTGCCGACGATCTTCACGATCGGCCATTCGACGCGCACGATCGTCGAATTCGTTGCTTTGCTCCGGCAAGTTGCCGTCGATCTGCTCATCGATGTGCGCTCGATCCCCCGCTCGCGGACGAACCCACAGTTCAACGCCGATGCGCTTCCCGAATCGCTCGCCGGCGCTGGGATCGCCTACCGTCATCTGGCCGCCCTCGGCGGTCTGCGCCACCGAAAAAAGGGGGCGCCGCCGTCGCCCAATATGCTCTGGCGGGTCGCGGCTTTCCGAAACTATGCCGATTACGCGGCAACGGACGCGTTCCGAACGGGATTGGACGAATTACGGGCGCTCGCCCGCGACCATTGCTGCGCCATCATGTGCGCCGAAGCCGTGTGGTGGCGCTGCCACCGCCGCATCATCGCCGACTACCTGTTGGCGGAAGGATTTCCGGTGGCGCACATCATGGGGCACGACAAGATCGACCCCGCCAAGCCCACGCCCGGCGTTCGGTCGCTGCCCGGCGGAACGCTCGTCTATCCGGCCGCCGACGCGGCGGTTAAGGAAACAGGCTGACCCGGCTCCGGCTCGCAGGGATCGAGCATCGTCCAAAACTAGATCGGCATCCGGTAACCGTAGAATTCGTGATCTTCGTTATAGCCGCCCTGGCCGGCGCCAAGGTCCGCGAAATCATGGACGAACTCGATCGCCGCGATCCACTTCACCATCTTGAATCCCAGCTCGTTTTCGCAGCGCAGCCGCAGCGGCGCGCCATGCAAAACGCTGACCGGCGCGCCGTTCATTTCGTAGGCGAGGATGGTGAGGTCGTGGCGCATGTTGGATATTGCATGCACGTCATAGTAGCGCCCGGCGTCGCTGCCGTCGGCCAGCGAGTAGAAGACAGCGTAGCGGGCATCGGGCGTCGGGCGCACCAATTCAAGGATGTGACGCATGGGAACCCCGCCCCACTTGGCGACGCCGGACCACCCCTGAATGCAAAAATGGGTCGTGATCTGCTCCTGCTTCGGCATCGCCTTCAGCTCGGCGTAGGAGAACGCCCGCGGCGCCTCGACCAAGCCACCGACCCGCAGCACGAATCCGGCAAAGCCTTCCGCCACGAGCGCGTCGAACTCCGCCGAGTTCGGCATGGTTCCGTTGGGCCAGAAATACGGCGAGATATCCTTTTCCGCCAATTGGCTGTTCGGATCCCACCATTCGGTCAGGACATTGAAGGGCCACATCATGAGCTCGCCGACGCGCTGCACGACGCGCGCATGCCGGATGGTGAAGGGCGAGGCGAGCCACCACGCCACGGCCACCAGCGCCATGGCCGGGACGAAAATCGCGAAGCCGCGCCACGAGCCGTCATGCACCCCGGCGAACATCATGTTGAGATTGACCCGAGCGCCGGTGATGAACACCAAGGTCACATGCGCCAGGATGAAGAGCAGGAACCACCACAGCGCGAGGAAGTGGAGTGACCGAGCGCGCTGGCGATTCAACGCCCGGCCGAGCCAGCCCAGCCGATTCGAGATCGCGGGGCCCTGCATGAATCCCGTCAGGATGGAAATGGGCGCCGCGACGAACACGGTGACGAAGTAGGCGAGCTGCTGGAGGCTGTTGTAGCGGGTCCAGCTTTCATCGACGGGAAAGGTGAGCGACAGGTACTGCAGCGCGGTCGAGGCCGCGTTCGGGAACACCGCCCAGGTGGTCGGCACCAGCCTTTGCCATTGGCCGGTCCAGAACAGCAAGGCGTAGATGACGATGCCGTTGATCATCCACAGCAGGCCGAACGAGAAATGCCACCAGCGGGCGAGCCCGATGGAGTGCCGGACGCCCGGGATGCCCAGCCAGCCGGGTATGGTCACCGCATCGTCCTTCGCGGTCCAGATTCGTCCGGTTGGAACGGCCTTCTGAAAGCGAAACCACTCGGTGCCGGGGGTGCAGTCGCGCTTCCAGTAGAGCCGCGGGTGGTCGGCGAGGACCTGGATGCCGGCGCGGATGATGAACGCCATGAAGAAAAGATTGAGGAAGTGCTGCACCCGCAGCCACGCCGGAAAGCCGGTGACGACGGGCTGCGCGACTTGCGGGATTCCGTGATATCGCAGGAGATGGAGCGACAACGGGACAGATCACATTCTGGCAACCTTCCTCGATGCGCTTAAAGCAATGTTAGGCCTCGATTTCCTCTATTCCCGTGTCGCACTGGCGCCAGACAAAGCGCAGGTCGAAGCAATCAGGCTCTCTCAAACTCCAGAGGCTGCCCATAACACAGGCGAGATCCGCTCGCTTCTCAATCACCGATTCGGCGATGATGCCCGGCAATGGCCAGCTGAGATCCGCACCCGTCTC
>DATEZM010000180.1:0-2334 GCA_035255625.1 Rhizomicrobium sp.
CCGACATCGTGCCGGAATGGTACCTGCTGCCGTTCTACGCCATGCTGCGCTCGATCCCGCAGAAGCTGATCGGCGTGCTGGTGCTGGCGGGCGCCATCGCGACGCTCGCCTTCATCCCCTGGCTCGACACGTCGCGGGTGCGGTCGAACCGCTTCCGTCCGCTGATGAAGCAGTTTTTCTGGCTGTTCGTGCTCGACTGCATCCTGCTCGGCTATTGCGGCTCGCAGGGTGTCGACGCGGCGCCGTTCGGCATCCCGCTGGTGTGGGTGGCACGCCTCGGCACGGCCTATTATTACGGGTTCTTCTGGGTGCTGATGCCGGTCATCGGCCTGATCGAGACGCCCCGACCGCTTCCCGACTCCATCGCCAAATCCGTGCTGGGCACCGCGCCCGCGCCCGCCGAGTGAGGACATCGATGCGCTTTGCACTCCCGCTTGGGCTCGCCCTCGGTCTGGCGCTCGCAGCGCCCGCCTTCGCCGCCGACGGCGACCAACGTCCGCTGCAGACGCCGCCGCAAGGCTGGTCGTTCGAAGGGCCGCTCGGCATGTTCAACCGCGCCGATCTGCAGCACGGCTTCCAAGTCTACAAGGAGGTCTGCTCGGCCTGCCACAGCCTGAACCGCGTTGCCTTCCACACCCTCTCTGAGTCCGGAGGACCCGGTTTCACCGACGCCCAGATGAAGGCCATCGCCGCCGGCTACAAGATCCCGTCCGGTCCCAACGACAAGGGTGAGACGGTCGACGACAAGGGCAATCCTTTGACCGCGGCCGGCACCCCGGCGGATTACTTCCCGCCGCCGTTCCCCAACGAACAGGCGGCTCGCACCGCCAATGGCGGTGCGCTGCCGCCCGATCTGTCGCTGATCGAGAAGGCGCGCGCCGGCGGGCCGAACTATGTCTATTCGATCCTGACCGGTTTCCATCAGACCCCGCCCAAGGGCTTCAAGGTCACTGACGGCAAGTACTTCAACCCGTATTTCATCGGTTGGAACATCTCGATGCCGCCGCCGCTGGCCGACGGCCAGGTGACGTTCAACGATTGGGATCCGAAGAAGAAGGCAACGATCGCCGACGAGGCCTTCGCCGTCGTCACCTTCCTTGCCTGGACGAGTGAGCCGCATCTCGAAGACCGCCACCGCATTGGCGTCGGCGTGATGGCGTTCCTGATCGTCCTCTCGGGCCTGCTCTATCTGTCGTACCGCCGGGTGTGGAAGGACGAGGCGCACTAGGTGCGGACCGTCCTCGGCGTCATTGGCGGCAGCGGCGTTTATGACATTCCCGGACTCCAGAATCCGCGCTGGAAGAAGATCGCGTCGCCCTGGGGGCCGCCGTCCGACGCGCTCCTGTTCGGCACCTTCAAGGGCACCGATCTCGTGTTCCTGCCGCGCCACGGCCGCGGCCATGTCCAGACGCCGTCCTCGATCAACTACCGCGCCAATATCGACGTCTTGAGGCGTGCCGGCGTCACCGATCTGATCTCGGTCTCGGCTTGCGGCTCGCTCAAGGAAGAGCTACCGCCCGGCACCTTCGTCATTGCCGACCAGTTTATCGACCGCACCTTCGCGCGCGAGAAGAGCTTCTTCGGCCCCGGCCTCGTGGCGCACGTTTCCATGGCGCATCCGGTCGACGCGCACATCGCCAACACGCTCGCCACCGCCTGCGCAGAGGAAGGCATCGCCCATGCCCGCGGCGGCGCCTATCTCTGCATCGAAGGTCCGCAATTTTCCTCGTTGGCCGAGAGCAATCTCTACCGCTCCTGGGGTTGCTCCGTAATCGGCATGACCGCGATGCCGGAAGCCAAGCTCGCCCGCGAGGCGGAGCTGCCTTACGCCATCGTCGCGATGGTGACCGACTACGATTGCTGGCACGCAGACCACGACCATGTGACGGTCGACGCGGTGATGAAGGTCATGCACGCCAATGCCGAGCACGCGCGCAAGATCATCATGAACGTCGCGGGCAAGCTCGGGCCGGAGCACCGCCCGTCGCCGGGAATCGAGCACGTACTCGACACCGCGCTGATGACCGCGCCCGACAAGCGCGACGCGAAGCTGATGCGCAAGCTCGATGCCGTCGCCGGGCGCGTGCTGTCGAAGCGCGCGAAGACGAAACCGAAGAGTGCTAAGCGCAAGAAATAGTCTGGCGCAGCGCCGCTATCAGCGCGTCCACATTGTCCGCGGGCACCAGCGTCAAACCCATTTGCGGCGGTAGCCCGCAGGCTGGCGTCGCTATGACGGGTACGCCGCTGGCCAGCGCTTCAAGAAGCTTGCGCGGCGCATCTTCCAGCAACGCCGGCTGTACCACAGCTGTGACGCCGTCGAGCCAGTTCGCCGGG
>DATEZM010000181.1:0-12775 GCA_035255625.1 Rhizomicrobium sp.
CTATGCCGCCGAAGGCGCGTTCTTCCCCAAACTCGATGCTGGCGCCCAGCATGAGCGCGAGAAGATCTCCGGCGCCGCCTTCGGCCAGCCCGGCGTGCATTCGATTCTTTCGCTCAACACCGCGAGCCTCAGCGTCGGCTATGCGCCGGACGTCTTCGGCGGCACGCGGCGCCAGGTCGAATCCGCCGAGGCGCAGGAGGATTATCAGCGCTTCCAGCTCGAAGCGGCCTATCTCACGCTGACCTCGAACGTCGTCGTCGCGGCGGTGCAGGAGGCCGGCTTGCGCGCTCAGCTCGCCGCGACCGAGGATATCGTCAAGGCCGATAGCGAGCTGCTCGATCTTCTGCAAAAGCAATTCCAGCTCGGCGCCGTCGCCCGCTCGGCGGTGCTGCAGCAGCAGGCGCTGCTGGCGCAGGCGCGCGCCACGCTGCCGCCGGTGCAGAAGCAGCTGGCGCAGCAGCGCAACCGCATCGCGGCCCTCGCCGGCCGCTTCGCCAGCCAGCCGCCGGAACAGACCTTCGAGCTGGCGTCGCTCACCTTGCCGCAGGAATTGCCGCTCAGCCTGCCGTCGCAGCTGATCGAGCAGCGCCCCGACGTGCGCGCCGCCGAGGCGACGCTGCATCAGGCGAGCGCCGAGATCGGCGTGGCGACCGCCAACATGCTGCCGCAGTTCAACATCACCGGCTCGATCGGCAGCACCGCGACCACCATCGGCGCCCTGTTCTCGCCGGGCACCGGCGTCTGGACCCTCGCCGCCGGCGTGATGCAGCCGATCTTCCACGGCGGAACCCTGCTTCATCAAAAACGCGCCGCCGAGGCGGGCTATGACGCCGCCGCGGCGCAATACCGCAGCACCGTGATCGGCGCGGTGCAGAACGTCGCCGACAGCCTGCGCGCACTGCAATCCGACGCCGACGCGCTGCAGGCGCAGGTCGAAGCCGAGCGCTCCGCCGCCGAGAGCCTCGGCCTGGCGCGGCAGCAATATCGGCTCGGTGCCGTCAATTATCTCGATCTCCTCAATACCGAGACCGCCTATCAGCAGGCCCGCATCAATCTGGTGCAGGCGCAGGCCAACCGCTTTGCCGACACCGCGGCGCTGTTCCAGGCGCTGGGCGGCGGCTGGTGGAACCGCACCGACGTCGCCGCCAATGACGGCGCCTCCAACTAGGATCATCGGTCATGCCCTTCTTCAAGAATTTGGCGCTGCGGCGCCGCTATCGCGAACTTCCGCCGACCCGCCGCCGCATGGCGCTCATGCTGGCCATAACGGCCATCGTGCTGTTCCTCATCTTCGGCTTCGAGGCGTTCCGCACGATCATGATCCATCGCTTCCTGGCGACGTTGAGCAACCCGCCGCAGACGGTTTCGACCGCGCCGGCGCAGTCGCTCGACTGGCAGCCGCAGCTTCAGGCGGTGGGCAGCCTGCGCGCGGTGAACGGGGCCGATCTCTCGATCGAGCTGGCCGGCATCGTCGACAAGATCGGTTTCAACTCGGGCGACGACGTCGCGGCGGGTGCTACGCTGCTCGAGCTGCGCGCCGAGGACGATATCGCGCACCTTCATTCGCTCCAGGCCAGCGCCGCCCTGGCGCAGATCAATTACGACCGCGACGCGAAGCAGCTCAAGATCCAGGCGGTGTCGCAGGCGCAGCTCGACAGCGACGCCGCCAACCTCAAGAACGCCCAGGCGCAGGTCGCCGAGCAGCAGGCCGTGGTCGACAAGAAGACGCTGCGCGCGCCCTTCGCCGGCCATCTCGGCATCCGCGCGGTCGATGTCGGCCAGTACCTCACCGCCGGCACGACGATCGTCACGCTGCAGGCGCTCGACCCGATCTACGTCGATTTCTACCTGCCGCAGCAGGCGCTCGAGCAGATCAAGAACGGCCAGAAGGTCCGCGCCCGAATCGATACCTATCCCGGCGTCGACTTCGCCGGCACGATCTCGGCGATCAACCCCAAGGTCGAAGTCGACACGCGCAACATCCAGGTGCGCGCGACGCTGGCCAACCCCGACCATCGGATGCTGCCGGGCATGTTCGCCACGATCGCGATCGATATCGGCACGCCGCGGAAATACGTTACGCTGCCGCAGACGGCGATCACCTATAACCCCTACGGCGCCACCGTCTATCTGGTCGACGATTACGGCAAGGACGCCAAGAGCAAGGACCAGCTCTTCGCGCGGCAAACCTTCGTCACCACCGGCGAGACGCGCGGCGACCAGGTCCAGGTGCTGAAAGGCGTCAAGGACGGCGAGATCGTCGTCAGCGCCGGCCAGCTCAAGCTGCACAACGGCACGCCGCTGATCATCAACAATTCGGTCGTGCCGGCGAACGACGCCGATCCCCGGCCGCAGGACTAGTAGGGCAGGGCATGACGGCTTTCCGTGAATTGAGCGCACCCTCTCCCCGATTTTGGGGAGAGAGAAGGGTGAGGGGGCGGCAGCGATGAAATTCACCGATCTCTTCATCCGCCGTCCGGTGCTCGCGATGGTGGTGAGTCTGCTGGTCCTGGTGCTCGGCCTGCGCTCCGCCGGCACGCTGCCGGTCCTGCAATATCCCCGCACCCAGAACGCCGTCGTCACCGTGACCACGACCTATTACGGCGCCGATCCCGACGTGGTCGCCGGCTTCATCACCACGCCGCTGGAGAACGCGATCGCGCAGGCCAACGGCATCGACGATATGACCTCGACGAGCCAGAGCAGCGTCAGCGTCATCACCGCCAATCTGCGGCTCAACTACGATCCCGACAAGGCGGTGACCGAGATCAACTCGAAGGTGACCTCGGTCCTCAACCAGTTGCCGCCCGGCTCGCAGCAGCCGGTGCAGACGGTGAAGATCGGGCAGACCTTCGACGCCATGTATATCGGCTTCAAGAGCGACGTGCTGGCGGCCAACCAGATCACCGATTACCTGACCCGCGTCGTGCAGCCCAAACTGCAGGCGGTGCAGGGCGTTCAGACGGCGGAGATCCTGGGCGGCCGCAACTTCGCCCTGCGCGCGTGGCTCGATCCGCAAAAGCTCGCGGCTTACGGCGTGACCGCGGCCGATGTCAGCGCCGCCTTGCTGCAGAACGACTACATCTCCGGCCTCGGCAACACCAAGGGCCAGATGGTCCAGGTCAATCTCAACGCCTCGACCAGCCTGCATACGGTCGAGGAGTTCAAGAATCTGGTGCTCAAGCAATCGGGCGGCGCCATCGTCCGGCTCAAGGACGTCGCCAACGTGACGCTCGGCGCCGACGATTATGAATCCCAGGTCGGTTTCGACGGCCAGAAGGCGGTCTATATCGGCATCCAGGTGGCGCCCGCCGCCAATCTGCTCGACGTCACCAAGGGCGTGCGCGCGGTCTTCCCCGCCATCCAGGCGCAATTGCCGCAGGGGCTCGAGGGCCAGGTGATCTACGATTCGACCGAGTTCGTGACCAGCGCGATCCACGAAGTGGTGCGCACGCTGCTCGAGGCGCTGGTGATCGTGACGCTGGTGGTGTTCCTGTTCCTGGGCTCGCTGCGGTCGGTCGCCATTCCGACCATCGCCATCCCGCTGTCGCTGATCGGCGCCTTCACCTTCATGTTCGCCTTCGGCTTTTCGATCAATCTATTGACCCTTCTGGCGCTGGTGCTGGCGATCGGGCTGGTGGTCGACGACGCGATCATCGTGGTCGAGAACGTCAATCGGCATCTGGAGGAGGGCATGAAGCCGCTTGCCGCCGCGATCAAGGCGGCGCGCGAGCTCGGCGGACCGATCGTCGCCATGACGGTCGTCCTCATCGCGGTCTATGTGCCGATCGGCTTCCAGGGCGGCCTGACCGGCGCGCTCTTCACCGAATTCGCCTTCACCCTGGTCGGCGCCGTGACGGTTTCGGCGATCGTCGCGCTGACCCTGTCGCCGATGATGAGCGCCTTTCTGCTGAAGCCGCATGCCGAGATCCACGGCTGGCAGGAGCGGCTGACGAATTTCATCGACCGCAATTTCGACCGGCTGCGCCGCGGCTACCGGCGCATGCTCGCCGGCAGCCTCGATACGCTGGCGGTGACGGCGGTCTTCGCCGCGATCGTGCTGGTCAGCATCTATTTCCTCTATACCGGCTCGAAGACCGAGCTGGCGCCGATCGAGGATCAGGGCGTCGTCATCACCGCCGCGACGCCGGCGCCCAACGCGACGCTGGAGCAGAAGCTGCTCTATTCGCGCCAGACCTACGGCATCTTCGCGAGCTATCCCGAGATGGGACACGTCTTCCAGATCGACGCGCCCGGCCAGTCGCTCGCCGGCCTGGTCTTCAAGCCGTGGGATGAGCGCAGCCGGACCTCCAACCAGATCCAGCCCGATTTGCAGCAGAAGATCGCCCAGATCGCGGGCGAGAAGGTGGTCGCCTTCCAGCCGCCGCCGCTGCCGGGCAGCTTCGGCCTGCCGGTGCAGTTCGTCATCGTCACCACCGAGCCGTTCGAGCGCCTGAACCAGGTGGCGCAGGATTTCCTGCAAGCCGCGCTGAAGACCGGGCTGTTCATCTTCCTCGACACCGATCTGCGGCTCGACAATCCGCAATCGACCGTGGTCATCGACCGCGACAAGGCGGCGCAGCTCGGCTTGAAGATGAGCGACGTCGGCGGCGCGCTGGCCTCGATGCTGGGCGGCGGCTACGTCAATTATTTCGATCTCTCGGGCCGCTCCTACAAGGTGATCCCGCAGGTGCAGCAGGTGTCGCGCCTCAACAGCGAGCAGCTGCTCAATTATTACGTCCAGACCGCGTCGGGCAAGCCGGTAACGCTGTCCACCATCGCGCATATCGAGACCAAGACGATCCCGGAATCGCTCAACCACTTTCAGCAATTGAACAGCGCCACCATCCAGGGCGTCGCCGCGCCCGGCATCGCCAGCGGCGACGCCCTCGCCGCGTTGCAGGATCTGGCGGCGCGCACCCTGCCGCAGGGCTATTCGGTCGATTACGGCGGCGCGTCGCGCCAATACATCCAGGAATCGAGCGGCTTCGTCTTCACCTTCGCCTTCGCGCTCATCATCATCTTCCTGGCGCTGGCGGCGCTGTTCGAAAGTTTCCGCGACCCGATCATCATCCTGGTCTCGGTGCCGATGTCGATCGCCGGCGCGCTGATCTTCATCAGCCTCGGCATCGGCGGCGCCACGCTCAACATCTATACCGAGGTCGGGCTGGTGACGCTGATGGGGCTGATCAGCAAGCACGGCATTCTCATGGTCGAGTTCGCCAACACGCTGCAGCAGGAACAGGGCAAGTCGAAGCGCGAGGCGATCGAGGAAGCCGCCTCGATCCGGCTGCGCCCCATCCTGATGACCACGGCGGCGATGGTGCTCGGCGTCTTTCCGCTGATCGTCGCCTCGGGCGCCGGCGCGGTGTCGCGCTTCGACATGGGGCTGGTGATCGCCAGCGGAATTTCCATCGGCACCTTGTTCACGCTGTTCGTCGTGCCGGCGGTCTACATGCTGATCGCCGCCGATCACTCCAAGGCGGCGGAAGCGTCGGCCGAGGCCGCGCCCGAAGGAATCTAGATCAATATCCGCCCGAATCGAATCGTTGACACCCCTCACCCTTCCCTCTCCCCCAAATTGGGGGAGAGGGTTGCTTTGGGTTGGCGTGGCGCAAGCGAGCCTTACCCAAAGCTGGGTGAGGGGCGCTTCGTCCTGATCGGATTTCTCTCTAGCCGCGTCGCGCGCGGCACTTCTTGCGCCCGATCCGCGAACCTCGTATCGCTGCGTCAAGCCATCGAGCAGGGGAGGGGAACATGTCCGAACAGGCCGTGATTCGCAGCGAACCGCCGCCCGGCAAGGGGGTGGCGCTCGCCGTCTATATTCTCTATCTCGTCGGCATGGTGATTCCGTTCACCGGCCTCGTCGGGTTGGTGATGGCCTATGTCAACCGGGGCAAGGCGCCGGATTGGGTGCGGAGCCATTTCCGCTTCCAGATCCGCACCTTCTGGATCGCCTTGCTCTATGGGGTGGTGAGCATCGTCCTGGTGAAGGTCGTGGTCGGGATTTTGCTCGGCCTCTTCACCGTGGTCTGGCTGATCGTGCGCTGCGTCAAGGGGATGATCTGTCTCGGCGACGGCAACGCCTATCCGAAGCCGGCGAGTTGGCTGTGGTAGCCGGCTAGCGCGTGGGTCCGGAACCCGTTTCGACCGGCGTGTCGCCGGGCATGCCCCATTCCGACCACGAGCCGTCATAGACCGCGGCGTCTTGCCAGCCGATGAGATGCAAGCCCAGGGCGAGCGCCGAAGCGGTGACGCCCGAGCCGCAGCTCGCCGCGACCGGCCGGGCGGGATCGAGACCGGCGGCGCGGAACTTCGCCGCGAGCTCGTCCGCCGGCAGGACTTCGCGATCCTTCGCCATCAACTGGTCGGCGGGCAGCGACAAGCTCCCCGGTATATGGCCGCCGCGCAATCCTTCGCGCGGCTCCGGCGCGGTGCCGGCAAATCGTCCGGCGCTGCGCGCGTCGATCACCTGCTCGCGCCGCGTTTTCAGATTCGCCAGCATCGCCGCCTTGTCGCGCAGGCGCGTGCGGTCGAGCCGGGCAGTGAAATTCGCCGGCGGATGATGCGGAATTTCGGCCGTCACCGGGCGCCGCTCGGCCAGCCATTTCGGCATGCCGCCGTTCAGCAGCGCGACGTTCTTGTGGCCGAACACGGTGAGCGAGAACCAGATTCGCGGCGCCGATATGAAGCCCAGCTGGTCATAGACGACGATCTTGTGCGTATCGCCGACGCCGAGCCGGCCCATGATCGCGGCGAAGGTCTTTTCGTCCGGCAGCATGTGGGGCAGGGGATTGTGCTCATCCCGTATGCCGTCGATGTCGAAGAAGATCGCGCCTGGAATGTGGCGCTGGCGATAAAGCGCGGGACCGGAGGGGTTGACGCCCGGCAACGTGAACGAGCCGTCGAGAATTCGTAAATCGCTGCGATGAAGGTTTGCCGCCAGCCATTCGGTCGAGACCAGCGCCTCGGGATGCGCGTAGGTCATCGAGGGTGCCTTGGATGAACGTCGTTGCGCCCTTCGACGGGCTCAGGGCGAGGAATTTTCCTTAATGCCATCGCCAATCTTCCTCATGCTGAGCTTGTCGAAGCACGCACCGCCTTGATGCAGTCTATTTTTTCGGAAGCCAGCCCGGCACCGGCAAATGCTTCTCGCGGAGAAATTCCGGATTGAACAGCTTCGACTGATAGCGCGTGCCGTAATCGGCCAGGATGGTGACGATGGTGTGGCCGGGGCCGAGCTGCTTCGCCGCCTTCATCGCGCCGACGATGTTGATGCCGGTCGAGCCGCCGAGCACCAGCCCTTCCTCGGTGATGAGATCGAACAGGATCGGCAGCATCTCCTCGTCGGTGACCTGGAACCAGCCGTCGAGCGGCGCGCCCTCCATGTTCTTGGTGATGCGGCTCTGGCCGATGCCCTCGGTGATCGAATTGCCCTCGGATTTCAGCTCGTGATGCGCGTACCAGGAATAGATCGCCGAGCCCATCGGGTCGGCGAGGAAGATTTTTATCTTTCGATTGAATTTCTTGAGCGCGATGCCGACGCCGGCCAGCGTGCCGCCGGTGCCGACCGAGGAAACGAAGGCGTCGACCTTGCCGTCGGTCTGCTGCCAGATTTCGGGCCCGGTGGTCTCGATATGCGCCTGCCGGTTGGCGAGGTTGTCGAACTGGTTCGCCCAGATCGCGCCCTTGGGCTCCTGGGCGGCGACTTCCCGCGCCAGCGTCTCGGAATAGCGCACATAGTTCATCGGATTGCTGTAGGGCACCGCCGGCACGAGCCGCAGATCGGCGCCGCACAGGCTCAGCATGTCCTTCTTTTCCTGGCTCTGCGTCTCGGGCATGACGATGACCGTCTTGTAGCCCAGCGCATTGCCGACCAGCGCCAGGCCGATGCCGGTGTTGCCGGCGGTGCCTTCGACGATGGTGCCGCCGGGCTTCAGCGTGCCGCGCACCTCGGCGTCCTTGACGATGAACAGCGCGGCGCGGTCCTTGACCGAGCCGCCGGGGTTGAGGAATTCGGCCTTGCCGAGAATCTCGCAGCCCGTCGCCTCGGAGGCGCGGCGCAGCCGGATAAGCGGCGTGTTGCCGATGGTCTCGATAAAGCCGTTGCGGGTGTCCATGCGCGCCGGATGGCCTGCGGAAAGGGAGAGGCTGACTATAAGGAATCACCGCCGCCGCGCAACAGGGCCGCGCGGGCCCGTGGCGGGGATGCTATCCCCGCTCCTTGCCTAGAAAGGTCATGGTCCATTGGCTCAGCGAGCACCGGCTGGCGTTCGGCGACATCGCCTTGGCGTGGTTCGTGCCGATCCTGTTGATCTATGTGACGACCCGGATCTTCCGGCAGGATTTCTAGCCGGCGCGAGCCTTCCCGCTTGATGAAGGCGATTTAACAATCGAGCCGCAGCCGCTATGATGGGCCATGACCATCGCGGCTGAAAAGTCCCGGGCGGGCGCCGATCTGCGCTTCATCGATCTTGCCTTGTTCGAGCGCACCCGGCTCGAGCGCGAGCCCTATCCCTATCTCATCGCGCCGGGCTTCGTGCCCGCGGCGGCGCGCGCCGCGCTCGCGGCCGATTATCCGGCGATCGCGCAGCCCGGCAGCTTTCCGGTTTCCGACGTGACCTATGGACCCGCGTTCCGGCAATTTCTCGCCGAGATCGAAGGCGAGGCGATGCGCGACGCCTTCGCGCGCAAATTCGACATGGATTTGGCGGGCCGGCCGACCATGGTGACGGTGCGCGGCCAGGCCCAGGCCAAGGACGGCCGCATCCACACCGACAGCGTGACCAAGCTCATCACCGTCCTCGTCTATATGAACGAGGCCTGGGAAGCGCCGGGCGGAAGGCTGCGCCTGCTGCGCTCCGACCACAGCCTCGACGACGTGATCGCCGAGGTGCCGCCCGCCGCCGGCACGCTGCTGGCGTTCAAGGTGACGCCGCATTCCTGGCACGGCCACGCGCCGGCCAGCGGCCCGCGCCGCGTCGTGCAGCTCAACTGGGTCGAGAGCGACAGCGTCGTGCGGCGCGAGCGCTTCCGCCACGGCGTCTCGGCGCGCATCAAGCGGCTGTTCGGGTAGATTTCTCGGCCGTTCTCGTCGCGCCAATGAAAAGGGCGGCCTCAAGTTCAGAATGACAAGTAAGCTCCCGAAGATGGAACCCGGAGAAGTAGCCATTACTGTGAACGTAGCGGTGCCAAATGCTCTGTTCAAGAGACCGCAGATTCAGGCCTCCATTTCGATCCCAGAGAACGCAGTCACGGCCTCGGTCCTCGACGCGACCGTACTGGATAACGTGAGGGAGGTTCTGGAGCAGCAGACCGGATTCGACGTGAAGGTATCCCTTATTGAACCTGCCGCGTAAGTCTTTGACATTTTGTCAAACATTCCACTTGACTTATTCCTAGTAATATAGTATTCTGGATTAACGATGGAACAAGGCAGCGGGAGACAGTGGGACGGGTTCCATAGATTCGATGACAAGTTGGTACAAAGCGGACACTTGAACTTCGTGGATAAAGGGTACATTGCCCCCAAGCGGAAGACAAGGAAGTTCGCCGTCATCAGTCGCTTCGATCAGTCTCTCCTAGGCTATGTTCAATGGTTCGCACATTGGCGGCAATATGTATTCTTCCCTCTGAATTGCATTCTCAACAAAGATTGTTTGAGGGAGGCGGCAGACTATTGTGATGAGGTTACCACCGCACACAAAGAAAGTCGCCAATCGTTTCCTGCTATCGGATAAAGCAGGTGGTGGAGGGTTGCCGTACACGATACGTGCCGCCCCTGAAGTAAGAGGAGGTTTCATGTCAATCAAGTCATTCTTCACGAATGCCGAAGCGAAGGGGTCTGCCTTTTTCAAGGTGGCGGAAGCCGACGTGAAGGCTATCGAAGCGAAGGATCGTATTGTCGCTATCGACGCGGCGAACGAAGCCAAGACGGTTCTGGTCAAGTTCTTCGAGGAAGAAGTCGAGCGCGTTCACGCGGAAACGGCAAAGATTCATGCCGATCTCGACGCCATTCTCGCCAAGTTGTAATCAAGTAACCACACGCCCCGGTTAGCTCAGTTGGTCAGAGCACCCGACATAAACGGGAGGTCGCCGGTTCAAGTCCGGTCCCGGGGCACTAGATTTCACCAACACGCGCCCGATAGCTCAGCGGCAGAGCGGACCCAAAAGGTTACGTCGTCGGTTCGAATCCGACTCGGGCGCACTAGATTGTACAAGGAGCATCCAATGGAAACAGCAGGCGTCATTCTATTCATCGCTTTATTCACTCTCGCATGTTGGGGACTGGGAAAATTATTCGCCAGCAAACAGAGTCCAACCGTCGTCGGTCAGCCTCTCGTGCCGAACGCACAAACAGAAGCCGCAAACGCCGCCAACCAAGCCCTCGTCCCTACCTCCGAGTTCGATGTCATCGTCAAGGATGTGGAGACCGATGTGAAAGATGCAGTCGCCGACGTTAAGTCTGCTCTGTAATACAAGTTACGCACGTCAACGCTGCGTTGTAGTGCATTCGGACTCGGGTGCGATTCCCGACAGCTCCACCAATAAACTTTATGGGGCTGAACTAGTTTCGACGGATGTGGTTACCATACAGTTTCGTGCCGGTGAGGTGTATGTACCCGACGTTACTGAGGAATATGCATGTATAACTGCCGACACAATCGTCAGTAAGCGTACCGCGAAGGTCATTCCGTTTCGTGCCCCGGCACGGCGCGTCGTGAACCATAGCGACATGCTGATTGCAGCGTAAAACCTGCTGGGGATGCCCGGACCGTATGAGAGTACGGCCTAGCAACAGAATCCGGGCTTTTTATTCACAAGCTGACTGGATGGGTTCGACTCACGTTCAAGACGGTCACTAAATGTCTACCAACGGGATCGCTGTTCTCACCTGAGTCATGAACTGTCCTTCCCCGAAATTTTTATGAGGTTTCATGTGTGACATTGTTATCGCCAAGGCGCGGGTCATCGGGGTAGAAGAAGTCAACCTGAAGCCCCATCCTACCGTGGCGGACCCTACCGGGGAATTTTGGAAGGTAAAGAAGGTCATCGCCTCGAAACTTCGTATCGACCCTCCGGACGACGCACCGGAACCAGACGGGTACTCTGCGATCCACGGAGATATCACTGTACCTCAACTACTGCCGTTTGGGGTGACGTTCGATCTGGTACTGCGTGAGCGGAACGGTCTGTTGATTAAAGAGAACGGTAGAAAGTTTCAGGAGGATATATGAGCCAACAGACATGGTTCGTCGCCGACGAGCATTATGGTCACAAGAACATTATCCAGTTCTGTAATAGACCGTTCACCACGACCGATCAGATGCAGGATGGTTTAATCAAACTCCACAATGAAGTGGTAGCTCCCAGAGACCACGTCTACCACATTGGGGACATGTTCTGGAGGACTCTTCCCCTCTACCGCGCGACTGCAATCATGGACAAACTCAACGGGATACATTACTACATCTTAGGAAACCATGAGGAGATGTTCGAGAAGGAAGACAACGGGTACTTTTTCAAAAGCAGGTTCATGTGGATCAAGGAACGAACCCGCATCAAGCCCGCTGGCGGACCCAAGGCAGGGATCGTACTGGATCACTTCGCCGGGCGCGTCTGGGACCAGAGTGATAAAGGTTCGTGGCAGCTCTACGGACATACGCACGGCGATCTACCAGAAGACCCTTCCCTGCTGTCGATGGATGTCGGGATTGACTCTAGTCCGTTCCTAAGGCCGTTCTCTTTGGCCGAGGTTCGTGTTCTGATGGAAGCCAAGATGGAGAAGATGCGGCGCCGAATCGAGGTATCCCAGACGTCCTAGGGAGGCTAATGAATAAATTCTTATGCACACTGACCGTCCTTCTCTCTTTTGCCTACCACTCCGGGCGTGCGATGACTCGCGCGTCTTTTCCCATTCGGGCTTCGTTCTACGCTAAGCATTTTGAAGGGCGCCGCATGGCGAACGGAAAGATATACCACGCGGATGTGATCTCGGCGGCGAGTCTCAAGTATCCTCTCGGGACCTCGATACGAGTCACGAACGTACGAACAGGAAAGTCAATTGTCATAACGGTCACGGATCGTGGACCGTGGCACACGCGGTTCAGTCTTGATCTCAGCCCGGCGGCGTTCCACGCTCTCGGATTTAACACGAAAGCAGGATGGGGCTGGGTGACAGTTCAGAAAGTAGATGCATGACCCGTTTCTCGGACAACGACCTGAAGCACGCTTTTACAGAGTTCAATACAAAATACTTCAGGTTCGGAAAGAAGAAAATGAGCCATCTCTTGTCTGTGGAATGGCATCGGTTTGAGGGCAGTGAGTCGGGCGTCATGGGGGACATGAACCAAGTAGTCCCGAGCCCATTATGTGACGGTTGGGTCTCGGCGTACAAGATACGGATCAACCGGGAGTACAAAGACCGTCGGGAGTGGCGGACATGGATGCTGACCTTGTTGCACGAGATGGCGCATTTCAAGCTGGCCGGGATCGACCCCGGGAAGGACCTTTGTAACAGCCGAATGTTTAACCGGGAGATGAAACGTCTGGCGAACGCCGGGGCGCTGAACGGGCTTTGGTAGAGGGGAAATATGGACCTGAAAGAAATTCAAGAGATGATACAGGAAGTAAAGGCTTCGGATATCTCAGATCGGACCGAGGCTAACATAGCCCGAGCCCATCTCTTAGCGTCGTGGGTGATTGCCGAACAACTTGCAATCATGAACCACCCACGCCGGAAAGTTTACAACCTAGCCAGCGGAGATTCTCAGCT
>DATEZM010000182.1:0-10673 GCA_035255625.1 Rhizomicrobium sp.
GTCGGGAGAAGCGGCGAGGGCGGTGGTGGACGTCAGGATGACGGTGAGCGCGGCAAGGGCGGATCGCATGAAGTTCTCCTTCGAGAGCAGGCGGCAGATAGGCGCGCGCAAGCGGCTCTGCAAGAGTGCCTTCGCGATGGCTGCGCGGTGCGCGAGCGCAATCACGCTAATATTTTTCTGCACTAGTGGAAGTGTTGCCGCCGCGCCGCAGCGTGTCGTCTCAACCAATCTCTGCGCGGACGAATATGTCTTCCGCCTTGTGGATCGCGGACATATTGCTGCGTTGTCCTTCGAAGCCGGCGACCGCCATCCGGTGGTCTCGACCATCGCTGATCAAGTAGGCGGCATTGCGCAGATCCGGCCGTCGGCGGAGACGGTGCTGAGTCTGCGGCCCGATCTGGTCGTGATGTTCGAAGGCACCTTGCCGCGGCTGCGCGCGGCGCTCGACGAGTTGCACGTGCCGGTGCTCGAGGTGCCATACGACGATTCGCTGGCGGCGATCCGCAAGACCACGCTGTCGCTCGGTGTGGCGTTCGGCGCGCGGGCGCGGGCGCAAGCGCTGCTCGCACATATGGACGCGCAACTCGCGGAGGCGCGTCGTGTTGCGGCCGGACAATCCGTCCGTACACTGATCTATGAGCCCAATGGCTATGCGACGACGGGGCCGATCGCGGAGGAACTGATGGCGGTCGCCGGGCTGCGCGATGCCGCGCCGGCCTATGCATTGACTCGCAGCGGGCGCATTCCGGTCGAGGAAGTGATCGCCGCGGCGCCGCTCTTGCTGATCTTCAGCGGGCAGCAGGCGGTGGAAGACGCCCGCGCCAATCTGGTGCTGCACCATCCCGCGCTGGCGGCGCTGGATGGGCGCACGACCATGATTTGGAATCCGCTGTTGCCGCTGCTCTGCGCCGGGCCATGGTCGGTGGATGTGGCGCCGGTGCTTGCCACGCTCGGCCGCAGAGCGCGAACGCTTGCGCCAACCGGGTCCCACCCCTAAGACGCTGGCAACGAAGGAGAGCAGCACGTGGAGGGAGCGGCGACGAGACGCCTCACGATGCTTGTGCTCCTGGTGGCCCTTGTCATCGCCTTCCTTGCGTCGTTCCTGATCGGTCCCGCCGACATCGCACCAGGCGATCTGTTCGCTGGGCTGTTCGGCGGTCACGGCGCGGCCGGCGTGATCGCGCGCAGCCTGCGCCTGCCGCGCGCGGCGCTCGCCATCGTGGTTGGCGCTGCGCTTGGTGCAAGCGGGGCGGCGCTCCAAGGACTGTTCCGCAATCCGCTGGCCGAGCCCGGTGTCACCGGCGTCACCTCCTGCGCCGGATTGGGCGCCGTGGTCGCGATCTATTTCGGATTGGCGGCGCGACAGCCCTTGTTGCTGCCGGTCTTCGCGATCATGGGCGCGCTCGGCTCGGCCGGCATTCTTTATCTCCTGTCACGGCGAGGCGCCGGCGCGATCGCCATGGTTCTGGCCGGCGTGGCGGTGGCGAGCTTGGCGACCGCGCTTACCGCGCTGGCGCTCTCTTTCGCGCACAATCCCTATGCGATGGCCGACATGGTGTTCTGGATGATGGGCTCGCTCAAGGACAGCAAGCCGTCGGATCTCTATTTCTCCGCGCCGCCGACGGTGATCGGCATTCTGCTGCTCATGAGCGCGGGGCGCGGGCTCGATGCGCTGACGCTGGGCGAAGAGGCGGCGCAGAGCCTGGGCATCGACGTCGGGTCGGTGCGCGGTCGCGTGGTCGGAGGCGTCGCGCTCGCGACAGGAGCGGCGACGGCAATGGCGGGCGCGGTGAGTTTTGTCGGCATGGTGGTGCCGCACGTGCTGCGCCGGTTTTGCGGCTACGAGCCGTCGAGACTGATCCTGCCGTCGGCGCTCGGCGGCGCGGTGCTGGTGACGGTTGCCGATGTCGCGATCCGGCTGATCGCGCCGGATGGGCAATTGCTGCTGGGCGTCGTGACCGCGATGCTGGGTGCGCCGTTCTTCTTCTGGCTAATCATCCGTCTACGGATGGAGTCGTGAGCGCGGCGGTGAAATTCGAGGGCGTTTCCGCCGCCTACGGGGCGCGGACGGTGCTGGCGAATGTCGGTGCTGCGTTCCCCGCCGGTGCAGTGACGGGCATCGTCGGTCCCAATGGCGCGGGGAAGACGACGCTGCTGCGCGTGGCGCTTGGACTCATGCCGATGAGTGCGGGGCAGGTTGTGGTGCTCGATCGTCCGCTCGCGCAGTGGTCGCGCGGCGGTCTCGCAAAGGCGCTCGCCTATCTGCCGCAAGGCTCTGACGCGCATTGGCCGCTGCTGGCGCGCGAGCTGGTGGCGCTGGGGCGTCTGCCGCATCGCGCAGCTTTCGCGCCCCTTGCGGCAGCGGATATGCAGGCTGTCGACGCGGCACTGGCGCGCTGCGACGCCACGGCGTTCTCGAGTCGCCGGATGAGCGAGTTGTCGGCCGGCGAGCGCGCCCGCGTGCTGTTCGCCCGTGCGCTGGCGACTGGGGCGCCGGTCCTTCTCGCCGACGAGCCGGCGGCCTATCTAGACCCCGCACATCAGCTGGGGCTGATGGCGCTGCTGCGCGACGAGGCGGCGCGCGGCAAGGCGGTGGCGGTGACGCTGCACGATCTGTCGCTGGCCTCGCGGCATTGCGACGAGATCATTGTCCTCTCCGAAGGGCACAACGCGGCGCAAGGCGCCCCCGCCGCGGCGCTGTCGGATGCGACCCTCGCTCAGGTATTCGGGATCGCGGCCGAGCGGGCAGGGGACGGCGGGGTGCGTGCGATCCGGCGTCTTTAGCTTGCCCTTGTGCGTTCCACCTTCTCTAATCCCGGCCGGAGGAACGCCATGCCCGAGATCGACGACTACCGCCATGCGCTCAAGGCGCTGCAGATCGAGCTCGTCAAGCTCCAGCGCCATCTGCTCAAGGAGGATGCGCGCGTTCTCGTCATCTTCGAGGGTCGCGACGGTGCCGGCAAGGACGGCACGATCAAGCGGCTCATCGAACATATGAGCCCGCGCGACACCCGGATTCACGCGCCGAACAAACCGTCGAACCGCGAGGAGACGGAGTGGTATTTCCAGCGCTTCGTGCCGTTCCTGCCGAGCGCCGGAGAGTTCGTGGTCTTCAACCGCTCCTGGTACAACCGGGCCGGCGTCGAGCGCGTCATGGGATTTGCGACGGACGATCAGGTCGAAAGATTCTTCGAAGCGGTGGTGCCGTTCGAGGAGATGCTGGTGCGCGACGGGATCGCGCTCCGGAAATATTATCTCGACATCACCAAGCAGGAACAGAAGAAGCGGCTGGCGGAGCGCCGCAAGGATCCGCTCAAGCAGTGGAAGAACTCGCCGATCGACGCGGCGGCCACCGAGAAGTGGCACGCCTATTCGAAGGCGCGCGACAAGATGTTCGCGCACAGCAATCATGCCGCCGCGCCGTGGCGCGTGGTGCACTCCGACACCAAGAAGGTCGCGCGCCTGGCGGTGATCCGCGATCTTCTGGGCTCGTTCGACTATCCCCACAAGGACAAGTCGCTGATTCATGCCGATCCCGACGTGCTCTTCATCTGGACGGCGAACGTGAAAGCCGAGGGGCGTCTCGCGAAGTGAGTCCGGCTACGGAGGCCAGTAAAGTTCCCCACTGCCCGGCCCAAGCTATGTTAGACAGGGCAGGGAGCCGCACTGACTAGATAGATGCGCAAACGCACGCTTGCCCGTCTGGAGATGAATGTCAGCCTCGCCCTGGTGGCGCTGCTTCTGGCAGCGGCGGGGTATGGAGTGGTGTCGGCGCTTGCCGACCGGCTGGATCCCTGGGTCCGCACCTGTGTCGCACGCAGCGAGAAGACGGCGGCCGATGCCGGCAAGCCGCAGAGCCGCGAAACCGCGGCGAAGCTCTGCAAACATCTCGAGGAGATCGGCGCGCTTCACTAGAGCGGGTCGTTGACCCGCTGTAAGTCTTTGTTTGGTCGCAATTCCCGACGGTAAACCGCTTCACACTTTTCCTGGAATTGCTCCGGGCGCGGTAATGTTTTTGTGTGTACGGCCGGCCCTAACCGGGCCTACAACGCCGTCGGACGAAATGGGGGGAGTTTTCATGCAACGCCTTGCGACGATCATTCTGGCCACGACGGCGCTCGGTGCGGTGCTTGGTGCCTCCAGCGGCGCCTCCGACAGCAAGCCGATGGCCAATCCTTTCGCGGTGCCGAGCACGTTGCCGCTTCAGGCGCCATCGTTCGACAAGATCAAGGACAGCGACTACGAGCCGGCGTTCATCGAGGCCATGCGCCAGCAACGCTCCGAGATCGCCGCCATCGACGCCACTGCCGCCGCGCCGACCTTCGACAACACCATGATCCCGCTCGAGACCTCGGGCCGCATGCTCGACCGCGTCAACGCCACATTCGACGTGGTCGTGGAGGCCAACACCAATCCGGCCCTCGACAAGGCGCAGACCGATGTCTCGCCGCTGCTCGCCGAGCATCAGGATGCGATCGATCTGGATCCGAAACTGTTCGCCCGCGTCAAGGCGCTGTATGACAAGCGCGCGACGCTCAAGCTTGATCCCGAGTCGCTCCAGCTTCTCACCATCGACTACCAGCACTTCGTGCATGCCGGCGCCAATCTGTCGGACGCCGACAAGACGAAGCTGCGCGAGATCAACAAGCGCCTCGCCACGCTGCAGACCCTCTTCAAACAGAAGCTGGTCGCCGCCACGAAGGCGGGTGCGCTGATCCTCGACGACAAGAAGGCTCTCGCGGGCCTGAGCGATCAGGAAATCGCCGCCGCCGCGTCTGCCGCGGACGCGCACGGCCTCAAGGGCAAGTACCTCATCCCGCTGCAGAACACGACGCAGCAGCCGCTGCTGGTCTCGCTCGCCGATCGCGGCGTGCGCGAGAAGCTGTTCGACAATTCCTGGATGCGGGCCGAGAAGGGCGACGCCAACGACACGCGCGACACCATCGTCGAGGTCGCGCAGCTGCGCGCCCAGAAGGCACGTCTGCTCGGCTACAAGACGTTCGCCGACTACAAGCTGTTCGACCAGATGGCGGGCACGCCGGAGGCGGTCGAGAAATTCCTCGGTCAGCTCGTGCCCGCGACAGCCGCCAAGGCGGCTGACGAAGCCAAGCTCATCCAGGCCGCGATCGACAAGGACGGCAAGCATTTCGACTTGAGGCCTTGGGACTGGGAGCGCTATTCCGAGCAGGTGCGCCTCGAGAAATACAATCTCGATGAGAACGCGCTGAAGCCCTATTTCGAGCTCAACAGCGTGCTGCTCAACGGCGTGCTCTACACCGCGACGCAGCTCTACGGCGTCACCTTCAAGGAGCGCCACGATCTGCCCGTCTGGCAGCCGGACGTGCGCGTCTTCGACGTCATCGACAAGGACGGCTCGCAGCTCGGGCTGATGTATTTCGACTTTTTCAAGCGCGACAACAAATCGGGCGGCGCCTGGACCAGCAGCTTCGTCCGTGAGTCGAAGCTGCTCGGCACCAAGCCGGTGGTCTACAATGTGGAGAACTTCACCAAGCCGGCGCCCGGCCAGCCGGCCCTGATCAGCTTCGACGACGTGACGACGATGTTCCACGAATTCGGTCACGCGCTGCATGCGCTGTTCGAAACCGCGCGCTATGGATCGCTCACGGGGAACATCGCGCGCGACTACGTCGAATTCCCCTCGCAGTTCAACGAGCATTGGGCGCTCTATCCGCAAGTGCTCAAGCACTACGCAATGGACTACAAGACCCATCAGCCGATCCCGGACGCTCTCGTCGCCAAGCTCAAGACGTCGCAGACCTGGGACCAGGGTTATGAGCTGGGCGAGCTGCTCGCCGCGTCGGACCTCGACATGCAATGGCACGCGCTCACCGCCGATGCGCCGAAGCAGGATGTCGACAAGTTCGAAGTGCAGGCGCTGCATGCCACGCACACCGATTTCCCCAACGTGCCCTCGCGCTACCGCACGAGCTATTTCGCCCATGTCTTCGCGGGCGGCTATGCGGCAGGCTACTACGCCTATCAGTGGTCGGTGATGCTCGACGACGACGCCTTCGCCTGGTTCACGGCGCATGGCGGCCTGACGCGCGCCAATGGCGACCGCTTCCGCGACCTCATCCTGTCGCGCGGCCACACCGAGGACTATGCGGTGATGTTCCGCCGCTTCTACGGCAAGGATCCGGATATCGGCCCGATGCTGGAGCACCGCGGCCTGGTGCCGGCGAAGAGCGGGGGGTAGTGGAGCTATCTGGCGATTTGTATGTCGAGGTTTTTTGCTCTGACCCTAATCTTTCGGGGCGAAGAAGCCGTGAGACAATAGGTGTCGTGTCGCGACGGATGGCTTCAGAATTTCGTCGCCGGCTCAGCGCCGGCCACACAGGAACCGGAGGCATCTCCGAAATTTTGGGTCTGCCCCCCGGAAATTGTCGCCGACCCATGCATTGAGGCGATGCCTGTCGTGCGGTCGACGTGAAATTGAAGCACGTAGGGATAAGAATCGCCTCCGGCGGGTGTCGCCGTCATGCCGCTCTTCTGCCAGTCGATCGCTGTCGGATTGATATTCGCGGGGAGGTTATCGACCGTATTGTTGGTCAAATCCACGGTATGCGTTCCCATATTATTATCGCAAGTGAGATACAATATCTGGCCAGCGCGTGCCGCCCCCGAACACGTCATGGCCAGCACAGCCAAACCGGCAACTCTCGTCTTGCGGCTCATCCCAAATTCTCCCTCACAGTTTGTTCGCCCTCGTCCGGCAACGGCGCATCCAATTGCGCGGTCGCCGCGACCACACTCCGACGCCCCTGGTGAAGCAAATCATTCAGAAAAATCCTACCCGGTGTGACATTTAAAAAAGCGTGTCATGCCCACCTCTGGCGGGGATGACACGCCGGGACAAACGAGAACCATCCGTCAGATTCGATCCTCTAGGACTGAACGATCCAGCAAGTTTCCGACCCGCATTTCTCGCATTTGTAGGTTTCGGTTTTCTTTGAATAGGGATTAACCGCAGTCGTGGTCGCCCCGATGGTACAGGGCAGCGCCAAAGGATCCGGCGTAACCGCATAGGAATTAACGGTCGAAGCGCCAAGCACACCGGCAACAACAGTACCAATGGCGAAGGCACGAACGAAATTTCGCACTGTCATGGAAATCTCTCCTCAAAACCGCCAATCGATTCTCCGCTCCCGCCGACAGGAAATAGCCAATTGCCCGTACGATTTCTCGACCCAGCGGTAGTTACGATATTACCACAAAGCCATCTGACGGCAAATTCCTGTCTCATCGACGAGCCGCGACCGCATTGATCAATGTTTCTTCCCGGAGCCTGGGCGGCGCGCGTCCAAGCCATTTCTCACACAATCCGAGATCGCGAGTAGTATGGGGTCAGAGTAAAAACTCTCTGCGGCTCACCGTCTTTCGAGCCTGCTATGCGCGCGGGAGCCCGGCATGGCGACCCCGGCCCGATTCGAACGGGCGGCCTACGGTTTAGGAAACCGTTGCTCTATCCTGCTGAGCTACGGGGTCGTGCGCGGAATACTTAGCGGATAGCGTACCGCTTGTCTCGGTGCAAGAAATACGCGTTGAATGCGATAGCAAGCAACGGTTAGTGTTCCAGAATTCACTCGTACGGCCAACGTCGATCCGTTATCGTATTTTAGCGTTTCCACTCTGACCCAAATCTCACGATCTCAAAGTTCTGATTGCGACAACAGCCAAGAGCCAGAGAGAGAACATTGAAATGCGGTTTGGAAAATTGATCGCTCTGTTAAACGCAGGCCTTATTCTGGCCGGGATGCTTTTGCTGGGGAGCACCACGGCGATGGCGAGCGATTCCTGCGTCTGGGCAAAGCAGCCTGATGGCAGCAATTGGGGAACCTGTGTCAACGACCAAGGCGTTACCTATTGTGAGTCCTGTCCCGCCAATGGCAGCGCATGTTCAGTCGTGACGTGTAAATGATCTATTCTGGCGGACGCCAGACGTATTCTGCAAGAGAGGGTTCTTCAACGCGACCTGCCCGCAAGTCATAGGAGCCAACGCTATGATGGAGACATTGCCAGAAGCGGCCCTAAAGAGTGGAGGATGTGGTCCTAAGCGCAGAAATTATACACTTGGAGCGGTCCTTGGCACTTTGGTTGCGTTGAGAAAACTGCTCGTTGCGGTCTCGACAGGCGGCCTATTGTTGTCTTCTGCGTCCCTGGCAAGCGCCGAGACCATCAACCTCTCCTGTGCCGGTGACACAAATGGCAACAGATACGTCATACTTGTTTGGTTGAATTTGGATCAAAACAAAGTGCAGACGGTCCAGGGCGGCGATCACAGCGCTTACGCACCGAATGCCGACGCGGATGCTTTGGCCCGCGAACGGAGAGGCGAGACACAAACATATTCACTGACCGTCTCGGATGATTATTATAAATGGACTGCATACAACGGGGCCAATGTCCCGGTAACCATAAACCGAATGACCGGAGTCCTCGCGGGCCCAAGCTTTTCAGCGGCATGTTCTAGAGCTGCGTTTGATCCACCACCACTGCCAATGCCGAAGTTTTGAGATGTGTGCAGTATGTCTCCGGCTATCTCGAAAAATCCAACCTTGTCGCGTCTTGGCTTCAACAATCGCATCGGCTACCAAACTTACTGGTCTTGTCGACGGTTGTAGAAGTTCGAATCGAATGACGGGACACGTTTGAGGCACGAAAACATAGTCAGTGGCGTCGTTGAGTAATGTGCTGAAACAGCGAGAATATTTTGAAACGCCCTGAAACTCGCTGAAACGCGGCTTAGGAAACCGTTGCTCTATCCTGCTGAGCTACGCGGTCGCATCCGCAACCAAATACCCAGCGGCGGAGTGATCCGCAAGGCGAGCGGCGGAGGCCGGCGCCGCCTTCAGCCTAAAACCAGCTGCACCGCATGGACCTTGCCGTCGTCGACCAGCGGGATGCGGTTGCCGGTCACGATCTTGCCGTCGAGCTTGAGCAGCAGCGCGCCGCGGCAGACGCCAAGCGGGTTCTCCACGGTGATCGCGTAGCGGCTCGCGCCGTGGCGATAGGCGATCTCGAAGCCCGGCCAGCTGCGTGGGATGCAGGGATCGAGCAGCAGGCTCGCGCCTTCCTTGCGGAAGCCGAGGAGGCGCTCCAGCGCGGCGCGGTAGAACCAGCCGGCCGAGCCCGTGTACCAGGTCCAGCCGCCGCGGCCGACATGCGGCGGCACCGAATAGATGTCGCCGGCGATGACATAGGGCTCGACCTTGTAGCGATACATCGTGGCCGGATCGCTGGAATGGCCGATCGGATTGAGCATGGCGAGCATCTCGTAAGCGCGGTCGCCATTGCCAAGCATGGCCCAGGCTATCGCTGCCCAGACCGCGCCGTGGGTGTATTGCCCGCCATTCTCGCGGACGCCGGGCGGATAACCCTTGATGTAGCCGGGATCGTGTTCGGGATGATCGAAGGGTGGCGTGAACAACAACGAGAGCTTCTGGTCGCGCAGCACGAGATACTTGTCGACCGCGGCCATTGCGCGCGCGGCGCGGGCCGGCTCGGCGGCACCGGAGATTACCGACCAGGATTGCGCGATGGTGTCGATGCGGCAGTCGACGCCAGCGGCCGAGCCGAGCGGCGTGCCGTCGTCGAAATAGGCGCGGCGGTACCAGTCGCCATCCCAGGCTTGCGCTTCCAGCGCCTGCTGGATGAGCGCGGCATGGCTGCGCCATTTCTCCATCGCGTCGTGCGCGCCGCGCGCCTCGGCGATCTTCGCGCTGTCGATCAGGGCGGCGTAGAGGAACCAGCCCAGCCATACGCTCTCGCCTTTGCCGCCTTCGCCGACACGGTCCATGCCGTCGTTCCAGTCGCCGGCGCCCATCAGCGGCAGGCCGTGTACGCCCACGGCAAGCGCGCCATCGAGCGCCAGCGCGACATGCTCGAACAGCGTTGCCGTGCGCTCCGTGGCGGGCGGCTGCGAGAAGGAGTCGTGCTCCTCGGGGCGCAGCGGTGGCGCTTCCAGGAAGGGAACCTGCTCGTCCAGCACCGCCATGTCGCCGGTCGTGTTGACGTAGTGGGCCGCGACATGGGCGAGCCAGATGCGGTCGTCGGAAATGCGGGTGCGGATGCCACGTCCCGTCTCGGGCAGCCACCAGTGCTGCACGTCGCCTTCGACGAACTGCCGGGCGGCGGCGCGCAACAGATGCTCGCGCGCGATGTCGGGCCGCGCGACGCACAGCGCCATCACGTCCTGCAGCTGATCGCGGAAGCCATAGGCGCCGCTCGCCTGGTAGAAGCCGGTGCGAGCCCATATGCGGCAGCCCAGCGTCTGGTAGAGCAGCCAGCGGTTGACGAGAAGATCGAGGCCGCGATCCGGCGTCTTCACCTGCACCGCATCGAAGACGTCGTCCCATTGCTTCGTCGCCGAAGCCAATACGCCGTCGAGATCGGCGGCGCGATGGCGGGATGTTGGCGCACAGGCGATGCGCTGCCTCGGTCTGGCCGACACCGGAAATATCGTCGTGTTCGCCTTCCACGGTCAGCAGCGCGACGCGCTTGATGCGGCCGGGATCGACCGGCCGGCCGCGGTGGGTCATCTCGCCTTTCGGCAAGGCGTGGCGCACGAAGACGGTGTCGACGGTCTGCAGATAGAATTCGGCCGAGAGATCCATCACGGCGAGATATTCGTCGTAGAACTCTTTGTGCTTGTG
>DATEZM010000183.1:0-3094 GCA_035255625.1 Rhizomicrobium sp.
GGATGAATTGCCAGTGCCACCGTAGCGGGAGCGCCGCCGCGTCTGTCAAACTCGACCCTTGAAGTCCGCTGTACCGGTTCCCACATAACGGGTGGATGAGCCTCCATTCGGAGCGGTTCTCTCCGCGCAGCGAACTCGAAAACAATACGATGTGGTCGGACGCTCAGGATGTACTATATCTAGTATCTCTCAAGCGGGCGCCCGCGAACAAAAATTGACGGCCCGTCACCAATCTATACAGTCCAGCGGTCACCCATCTGAGACCGTCATGGATTCGACACTCGTCAAACCTCGCGCCGAACCGCTCGGAAAGCGCGAGCAGACCAAGGTGCAGAACCGGGAATTGATCCTGGACGCCGCCCGCAAGGTCTTTGCCGAGCTCGGCTTCGGCGCCACCACGGTGCGCGACATCATCCGCGCCACCCCGCTCGCCTCGGGCACCTTCTACAACTACTTCAAGTCCAAGGAGGAAGTGTTCCAGGCCATCCAGGACGACGTGGCGCTGGCCATCCGTCCGCGCCTGCGCGACCAGCGCAAGACCGCCAAGTCGGTCGAGGAGTTCATCTCCGGCACCTTCCTGACTTTCATGGAATTCGTCGCCGAGGATCACACCAATTTCCGCACCATGCGGCACAGCGCCGACACCACCCGCATCCGCGTCGACACGCCCGAAGTCGTCGCCGGTTTCGAGGAGCTGCGTGAGGACATCGAGAAGGCGATCCAGGAAGGCCTGTTCCCGCCGGTCGACGCCGACTATCTGATGGCCGCCATCGTCGGCGTCGCCTTCGAGGTCGCCGAGCGCATGGTCCAGCGCGAGACCCGCGATCCCGTCGCGGCCGCGAATTTCGCCACCGCGCTGTTCATGGGCGGCATCCGCACGCTCCCCCATGCCGACCATCCCGCCGCCAGGACCGGGACCGCGTGAAGGCCATCTTCTGCCGCGCCATCGCGGACGACATCGCCACGCTCAAGCTGGAAGAGATCGACCTGCCGCCGCTTGGCCCGGGTCAGGCGCGCGTGCGCGTCCGCGCCGCAGCAGTGAACTTCCCCGACATCCTGACCGTTCAGGGCAAGTACCAGCACAAGCCGCCGCTCCCCTTCATCCCCGGCAGCGAAGCCGCCGGCGATGTGATCGCGGTCGGCGATGGGGTGACCGAGGTGAAGATCGGCGACCGCGTGATCGCCGGCGGGCTTGGCGGCTATGCCGAAGAGATGCAGCCCGCTGCCGCCTCGCTGCGCAAGATCCCGCCCGGCATCGGCTATGCCGAGGCGGCGGGCTTCACCGTCGCCTATCTCACCGCCTATGTCGCGCTGGTGCGCCGCGCCCGGCTCGAAGCCGGTGAGTGGCTGCTGGTCCACGGCGCCGCCGGCGGCGTCGGCCTGGCGGCGGTCGATCTCGGCAAGCATCTCGGCGCGAAAATAATCGCGACCGCGTCGAGCGAGGCGAAGCGCGATTTCCTCAAGAGCTACGGCGCCGATCACGTCCTGCCGTCATCTGGCTTTCGCGAAGAGGTGAAGGCGATCACCGGCGGCGACGGCGCCAATGTGATCTACGATCCGGTCGGCGGCGACGTCTTCGACGAGTCGACGCGCTGCATCGCCTTCGACGGCCGCATCACGATCATCGGCTTCACCTCGGGCCGCATTCCGCAGATCGGAGTGAACATGCCGCTGATCAAGGGTTATTCCATCATGGGCGTGCGTGCCGGCGAATACGGCCGCAAATTCCCCGAGAAGGGCCGCCAGAACATGTTCGCGATCACCAAGCTGCTGGCGGAGAAGAAAATCCGCCCGCACATCCATGCGCGGTTTCCGCTGGCACGGGCCGTCGACGCGATGCGCATGCTGGAGAACCGCGAAGTGATCGGCAAAGTGGTGATCGAGCCGTGAAGACGGTTCCGCTCAAACGTGACGCCTCGACCGAAGAGATCGTCGAATACTTGCTGCAAACGCTGTGCGACGACCTCGGCATCTGTCTGCCGCCGGAGACACGCAAGGCGCTCGCGACGCAAAAACGCATCACCGCGCGCCGCCTCGCGCTCGATGTGCTGACGGCGCACGGCATCAAGAAGCCCGAGAACGAGACGCAGCACATACGCCACATCAAACGCCGCTTCGTCCAGCTCTTCGGCGATATCATGGTGGAGCAGGACTAGGTGCCATTGTCATCCCCGGCGAGCCGCGCGTAGCGCGGCGATGGAAGGGGACCCAGGTGCCGACCACCATCACAGCGTTTGCCACCTGGATCCCCTTCCCTTCGCGATGCTGCGCATCGCTCAGCCGGGGATGACAGTCAGTTCAATTTGTCCAGAGCTTTGAGAATCGCCGCCGTCATGTCGGCCGTGCCGACCTTCGTCATCCCCGGCTGCATGATGTCCGGCGTGCGATAACCGTCGGCCAGCGTGCGCTCGACGGCCTTTTCCAGCAGCGCGGCGTCGTCGCCGCGGTGGAACGAATAGCGCAGCGCCATCGCGAACGACAGAATGCAAGCGATGGGATTGGCGACGCCCTGTCCCGCGATGTCCGGTGCCGAGCCATGGATTGGCTCATACAGCGCAAGCTGTTTGCCGTTCGCATCCTTCGCGCCCAGCGAGGCGCTGGGCAGCATGCCGAGCGAGCCGGTGAGCTGCGCCGCCTCGTCCGACAGGATGTCGCCGAACAGATTGTCGGTCACGATCACGTCGAACTGTTTGGGATTGCGCACCAGCTGCATTGCCATCGCGTCGGCCAGCATGTGGCTGAGCTTCACGTCTGGAAACTCCGCAGCGTGGACGCGCGTCACGACCTCTTTCCACAGCACACCCGTCACCATCACATTGTTCTTTTCCGCCGAACACACCTTGCCCCCGCGCAGCCGCGCCAGTTCGAACGCGACCCGTGCGATGCGCTCGATCTCATGCGTCGTGTAAACCTGGGTGTCGACGGCGCGCTTCTGCCTATCGGGCAGATCGGTGATCGTCTTCGGCTCGCCGAAATAGACGCCGCCCGTCAGCTCACGCACGATCAGGATGTCGAGGCCCGCCACGATCTCCGGCTTCAAGCTCGACGCATCCTTCAGCGCGTCGAAGCACAGCGCCGGCCTGAGATTGGCGAA
>DATEZM010000184.1:0-23892 GCA_035255625.1 Rhizomicrobium sp.
GGGTCCTCCTGGAAATTGTCCGGTGGGAGGAAATTGTCCTCCGCGGTCACATAGGTCTCGAAAAAGCGCCAGGTGCGGCGCGCGGCCAGGCGCAACGTCTTCGTATCGGCAACGCCGACCTCGAGATCGCTGTCGCGCTCGGGCGGCTCGCTGGCCCAGCGCGCGATGATCGGCGAGAACAGCCACAGCACGCCAAACGGTGCCGCGATGGGCCAGGCGCCGTGACCGGCCAGCGCGACCGAGGCGCCCGCAACGGCGATCGCCAGCGTGCTGGCGCCCATCTGGCTGGCGAGCTTGCGGCCGTCGAAGCCGTTCTCGTCACTCGATTGCGCAGTTGTCACCCACTCGAGCAGACGTTTTCGAAGCACCAAAACCCGCCAGATGGTGCGGCCGATGGCGTCGACCATCAGCCACGCCTGATGCGCCAGGAACGTCAGAAGGAAGCCGCTTTGTACCAGGCCCAGCTCGACATCGCGTGCCACGCCCCGCCAATGGCTGCGCAGCGAGATACCGGTGCGTTGCGGGATGATGCTCGATAGGGCGGGAAGTAATGTCGGCAGAATGATGAGGAGCAGGACGAAGATGGTCCAGGCCGCGGCGATTGGCAGGGTAAGGAACCACGCCAGCAAGAGCGTCAAAAGCATGGAAGGTGCGGAGAGCGAGCGGCGCAGATTGTCGAGCAGCTTCCAGCGGCCGATCAGCGGAATGGCGGTGCGCCGGTGCGATCGGCTAGGTCCGCGCCCGAAGATCCACGGCAGAAGCTGCCAATCGCCACGAACCCAACGGTGCTGACGCGAGGCGGCGACATCATAACGCGACGGATATTCCTCGACCACTTCGATGTCGGAAGCGAGACCGGCGCGTGCGAAGATGCCTTCCAGAAGATCGTGGCTGAGAACAGTCGAGACCGGAAAGCGCTTCTCAAGCGCGGCCTCAAAGGCATCGACGTCGTAGATGCCTTTGCCGAAGTAAGAACCTTCCTCGTAGAGGTCCTGGTATACGTCGGAGACGACGACGGCGTAGGGGTCGAGCCCATTGGGCCCGGAGAAAACGCGCTGAAAAAGCGAACCACCGTCTTTTGGCGGCAGTGACGGCGTGACTCGCGGCTGCAGGATGGCGTGGCCGCGCACCACGCGGCCGGACTGCGCATCGAAGCGCGGACGCACCAGCGGATGGGCGATCTTGCCGACCAGCCGCCGCGCCGCTGCGATCGGAAGCCGCGTATCGGCATCGAGCGTGATGACATAGCGCACGCCGGTGGGCACGACGGGCGCGCGGCCCTCAATAGGAATGAACGTCGTATCGGTTTCCCCGCGGAGCAGTTGGTTCAACTCATGCAGCTTTCCGCGCTTGCGCTCCCAGCCGATCCACTTGCTTTCGCCCTCATTCCATACCCGGCGGCGGTGCAGCAGCAGGAAACGTGCGGAGCCGTCGGCACGCGGATGGCGGACGTTGAGCGCAGCGATGGCTGCGGCCGCCTTAGCCAGCAATGTCTCGTCATCGCCGGCATGTTCCGTCTCGGCGTCCTTCCAATCCGAAAGCAGCGCGAAGGTGAAAGCGTCGTCCGAATTGGAGAGATAGTGAACCTCGAGCCGGTCAACCTGCTCGTCGATGCCGGTTTCCGAGAGAAGCAGTGTCGGAACGGCGAGCAGCGTGCGCATGCTGTCTGGAACGCCATCCCGCAGCTCAAGACCTGGAAGCCGCATCGCACCGACTTGATGCGTGACGGTGCGGTTGACGATCGCGATGGCAAGATCGGACGCGGGCACCAGGGCCGTCAGAGCGAGGGCGGCGAGAGTCCAAGGCGTTGCGCCGAGATCGATCACAGCGATCAGGCCGGCAGCGACGATCAGGAGGGTAAAGAGCACAACCATCGCGGCGTAGCTGAGGACGCCGGCCGCCGACATACGCCGGTAAATCGCAGTCTTGCGATGGATGCGGCAGCCCAGTTCGGTTTCGAAATCGCGGCGGCCCTCAGCGATCAGGTAGTAACCGGCATCGCACTCGCGGCGCGTGGCACGCTCGGAGGCGGAAAGGCCGCTTCCGGCACGCGCCGCGGCGGCAGCGGCTCGCTCGGCCACCTCGACCTCATCGCGCCCGGATTCGTGCGACAGGGTCTCGACAGCGCGCCGGTAGAGGTCGCGCGTGGCAAAATCCATTGCGGCAAATTGCGTGGCTCGACGCAGCGCCGCATCGACCAGACTTACGCCTTCGAAGAATTCCGGCCAGTCGACCGCCGAGATCAGCCGCATCGACGTGATGACGTTGCGCACCGTGACGTTCATCGCGCTCTGTCGCTGCACTTCCTGGCGGACGATTTCGTCGGCATTGGTGCCCTCGCGGGCGAGGCGGTCGTTGAGCCAGCGCAAGGCGGGCGTGGTGTCGGGATCGCGATCTCGCAGCCGCTGGGCGAGTTGGACCGCGAAAGGGGTCGACCAGGGTTTGGTGTCGAGTTCGGCGAGAAGCTGGGAGATCGGCTCGCGCGATTCCTCTCCAAGTATGCGTTCGGCGAGGGCATCGGCTTCGGCGCTCGCGGCAAGCCACGCCATGGTGCCTTCCGAGATGCGGCGCAGGTTCTCCACCAGAGTGATGCGCAAGGTGATTGCGATCGCCCAGAGCTCGCCAATAGTGAGCGGTTGAACGCGCTGATAGGCATCGACGAAGTGCGTGAGTTTTCCGATGTCGAGCACGCTATCGGTGTGGGCGATCAGCGCCCAGGCAATTCCGAAAACGCGGGGGAAACCTTCGAGATGGCCTTCGATCAGTTTGGGCAGCTTGCGGTAATACCCCAGCGGGAGGTCGTCGCGGATCTCACGAATCTGCTCGTCGACGATGTGATAGTTGTCGAGCAACCACTCGGCGGCAGGGGGAACGGTGCGATGCGCCCGCGCTGCCGCGACGATGGCGCGATAGGCGTCGGCGATGATGCGCGCATTCTCCGCGAGTCTGGCCTGTAGCGGGCGGCCGCGTACGATGTCTGGCGCCACACGCTGCGCCATCGCAAGTGTGGCGGCGTGTTGTTCCAGGCGCTCGAGGCTGAACAGTTCGGACCGAATCGGGCCGTCGTTCGGCTCCAACACCTTGCGCCACGACGCGCGGCTTCCGACTTCCGAATAGTTCACGGCGTTGACCGCCCGCAGAGTTGTCCGCCAAGCCCCAACCAACAGGCCGGATGCGATGCTATTGCGGTTTAAACGCAAGCCGGGAGCGAAAGTTCCCGGAACTCTGAGGCCAGCCGGCTACTTCAGTGGCCGCGCTCGACGCCGGCGGAAGGGTCGATCCAGAGCCAACGGGAGCGGTTGAAGTCGCGGACATTGGGGATCCAGCCCTTCACGTAGGGTTCGACGATGTCCTGTGTGACGAGGTAGCGGGACGGGATGACGGCCAAGTCATCCAGCGCGGTCTGCTCGGCTTGGCGCAAGAGTTCGCCGCGCGCCTTCGGATCGAGCGTCTGGTAGGACTTCGCCAGGAGCGCATCGAATGTCGCACTGTCGTAGTGGCCGTAGTTGTTGCCGCTATCGGACTGCAACAGATCCAGGAACGTGCCGGCATCGTTGAAATCGCCGATCCAGGCGCCACTCGCGATGTCGAAATCGCCTTCCTGGAGTTTCTTGTAGTAAATCTGGGTATCCGACGTGACGATCTGGATGTCGATATAGACGCCGCGCAGCATGGATTGGAGCACCGCAGCGGTACGCTTGGCGTCCGGCGTGGTGGTCGCGTCATAGGTTGTGTGGAAGTAGTTGCCCGGGCCATAGCCCATCTGCGCCATTAGCGCGCGGGCCTTGGCGATGCGCTGCGCTTTCGGCCACGACAGGAACCGCATATGGGCGCCGTCGGGATAGTTCGCTACGCCCGGCGGGATCAGCCGGTAGGCCGAAACATCACCGATCCTCAGAATCTTGTACGCCATCGTATCGCGGTCATAGGCAAGCGCGATCGCCTGGCGCAGGCGTAGATCGCGGAACGGCTTGCGCTTAAAATTCGTCGTCAGATAGTTCACCGCGAGATAGGTGCGCAGTTGCAGGGCGCGCGGAATATTCTGGCGCATCCACGCGATCTCCTCGGCCGGCACCAGCGACTGGGTGTCGAGTTCGCCGGCCCGGATCGCTTTCAGCGCCGCGAGTGAATCGGAGGTGGGCCTATAGATTACCGTCTTCAGCCGGACATTCGCCGCATCGTAAAAGCGCGGGTTCTTCACCAACGTGATGTGGTCGTTAAACAACCACTCTTTGGGAAGATACGGACCATTGGCAACGTAGTTCTCGGGCTTGGCCCAGGCATCTCCTTTGGCCAGAACCTGATGGCGCGGCACCGGGAACACCGCCTGGTGCAGCAGATATTCGAGCATGTAAGGCGCGGGATGTTCGAGCTGAACGACCAGTGTTTTGTCGTCCTTCGCGGTCACGCCGAGTGCTTCGGTCGGCAACCTGCCGTCGCTGATCGCCTTGCCGTTCTTGATGAGCCAGAGATAGTAAGCGTAAGGCGCGCCGCGCGCTGGCTCCAATATGCGCCGCCACGCGAAGACGAAGTCGTGTGCCGTCACCGGCACGCCATCCGACCACACATGATCGCGCAGATGGAACGTCCAGGTCTTGCCGTCGGCCGACGTTTCCCAGCTCGTCGCGGCGCCGGGCATGGGTTTGCCATCAGGAGCGTCGGTGGTCAGCCCGATCAGCATGTCGCCAACCACGTTGGATTCCCAGTTGCCGTCGATGTAGTGCGGATCGAGGCTCTTGATCTCAGCGCCATTCCCGCGGACGAGGTAGTCCGGCGAATGAATCGTCGTGCTCGCGGTGCCGAACTTCGTGCAGGCACCGAGCAGCAGCACGACGGCAATGGCGGCGATCCGCGATGCGGACATTAACAAAGCCTCGCTCACAACTCAGTGGCCTGTATAGCGGATTCGCCAGTGCCCTGATCGCGGCTCAACGGGCCGGACGGTCGAGCCACAGCCAGCGGGTCCGGTGCTGGTCCCGGCCATTGTCCACCCAACCCTTTACATAAGGCTGAACGAGATCCTGGCTGGTGCGGAACCGCATCGGAATCCACGGATAATCCTTCAGTGCCATCCGCTCTGCTGTGGCGAGAAGCTGGCCCCGCCTTGTGGCGTTGGGCTCCTGCTGGGCGGCATTGAGCATGGCGTCGTAGGCTGGGTTGCGATAGCGGCCGTAGTTGTTGCCGGCGTCGGAGCGCAGCAGATCAAGGAAATTGCTGGCGTCGTTGAAATCGGCAAACCAGGACGCGGCGCCGAGGTCGTATTTGCCCTCGATCATGTTGCGGCCGTGCACGGAGGCGTCGATCGACTCGATGTCGATATAGACCCAGATCTCGCGCAGCATCGCCTGGAGGACGGCGGCAATCAGCTTGTTGTTGGGCTCGTCAAAGGTCTCATAGACCAGCCTGAGCGGATTGTCGGGGCCGTAGCCGGCCTGGTTCATCAGCCATTGCGCCTTCTTCAGCCGCTCGGCAAAGGGTAGGGGCCTGAAGTCATAGGATTGCGGGCCCGGATAGTTGGCGATGCCCGGCGGCACGATGCCATAGGCGGGCGGCTCGCCCAGCCGCAGGACTTTCTCGGTCACGATCTCGCGGTTGAAGGCGAGGTTGAGGGCCCGGCGCACGCGCAGATCGTCCAGCGGCGGATGATGCAGATTGATGGAGATGTAGGAGAGCCCGAAGACTGGTCTGGTGTGAAGGAAGGCCGGCATTGTCCGGCGCAGCCACTGGATCTGGGTGAGGGGGATTGGGGTCTGGGTGTCCAGCTCTCCGGCCCGCAATTGGCGGAGCGCAGCGTTGCTGTCATTGGTCGGATGATAGATGACGACGTCGATGTGAACGTTGGCCGCGTCGTAGAAGCGCGGGTTTTTCACAAGGGTCAGATGGTCGTTGACGATCCACTCGCGCGGTACGTAGGGACCGTTTCCGACGAAGTTGCCGGGCTTCGGCCAGGAATTGCCCTTGGCAAGAACGACATGGCGCGGCAGCGGATAGGCCGTGTCGTGGGTCAGGAGCTCGGGCAGATAGGCGGCGGGATGTTCCAGCGTCACCACCAGCGTCTTGTCATCCGTTGCCCAGACACCCAGCGCGGTCGGCGGCAACTTGCCGGTACTGATCTCGTGCGCATTCTTCACCACCCAGAGATTGTAGGCGTAGGAAGCACCGGTCTTGGGATCGAGCAGGCGTTGCCACGCAAAGACAAAATCCTGCGCCGTCACCTGGCGTCCGTCGGACCAGAGATGATCGCGCAGATGGAAGGTCCAGGTTCTGCCGTCGGGCGAGATCTCCCAGTGCGTGGCAGCGCCGGGGATCGGGCGGCCGGCGGCATCCATCGTCAAAAGGCCGATCAAAATGTCGCCTTCGATCTCCGATTCCTGCAGGCCGTCGACAAAGTGCGGATCTAGGCTCTTGATCTCCGCGCCGTTGCCGCGATTGAGAACTGTCAGGGCGCCGGATGGCGCAGTCGTAAAGACACAGAGGGCGGCAAAGACGGCGCCACGCCACCATAATCTTCCGGCCATGTTCTGTAGGGTCTCGCCCATGGGCATCCGATACCATATTCTTTGCGCTCCCGACCGAGGCTGGATACCACTCATGAAACACATTGCCGCCGCCGCCCTCTTCGCCCTGCTGCCGTTCGCGGCCCAAGCCGACCAGCGTCAAGACTTGGTTGACGGCATGGCGAAATGCGCCACGGTCAATGACGGCGTCGCCCGGCTCGCCTGCTATGACGCACTCACTCCGCAGGTGAAGGCAGCCCAGGGCGAAGCGCCTGCCGCCGCACCGGCAGCTCCGCCGCCGATTGCTGATAACCGGCCCTGGTACGATCCCGACCGCATCTTCGGCGTGTCGCCCAGGGACCAGACCAAGCCCGAACAGTTCGGCGGCGAGAATCTGGCATCCCCACCGCCGGCACCCGGCCAAGTCGCGGCCGCGGAGCCGCCACCCTCGCTCGACAGCATCACCGCGACGGTCGCGGATTATTCCTTCAATCCCTATGACAAGTTCCTGGTCGTGCTCGACAACGGCCAGATCTGGCAGCAGCTCGAAAGCGATAGCGGCATCAAAGCGCCGTTCCACAAGGGCGAAAAGAACACGGTCACGATCAGCCGCGGCTTCATCGGCTCGTACAATCTCGTCGTGAACGACGACTCTTTGGCGTACAAGGTCCGCCGGTTGAAGTGATCAGACGGTGTCGAATTCTGCGACGAGGTGGCCCGGACTCACTTCGAGCAGCTTCGGCCGGTACTGCTCGGCCTCGGGATCGTCGATCATCTTCGATTTGAGGAAGTTGAGCTGGGCGCGGGTGTCGAGCGGCGACGGCAGATCGCCCGACAGCTTGGCACGCGGCTTGGAGCGCTCGAATTTCGGATCGGGTACCGGCACCGCAGAGATGAGCGCTTTCGTGTAAGGATGCCGGGGGTCCTTGTAGATCGTGTCGCGATCGGCGAATTCCACGATCCGGCCAAGATAGAGCACCATCACGCGGTGACTGATCTGGCGGACTACCGACAGGTCATGGCTGATGAAGATCAGCGACATGCCGTAGTCGGTCTGAAGCTTCACGATCAGGTCGATGATCTGCGACTGGATGGAGACATCGAGCGCACTAACCGCCTCGTCGCAGATGACCAGCTTCGGCTCGACGATCATGGCGCGGGCGACGCCGACACGCTGGTTCTGGCCACCGGAGAATTCATGGGGATAACGGTTGATCCAAGCCGGGTCGAGACCGACCTGCTTCATGATGGACCGCACTTTATCGCGGACCTGCTCGCGCGACAGTCCGTGCTGTAACGTCCTGAGCGGTTCGGCGATCGACTGACCGATCGTCATGCGTGGATCGAGGCTCGCCAGCGGGTCCTGGAACACGATCTGCAATTCCTTGCGCAGCTTGCGCTGGTCCGCGGCCGAGATGGCGCCCAGATCGCGCGTCATCCAGACCACGGTGCCGTCGGTCTTGGGCAGAAGCGCCAGCACGGCGCGCGCCAGCGTGGACTTGCCGCAGCCGGACTCGCCGACGATGCCTAGCGTCTCGCCTTCGCGGAGCGCGAAGCTCACGCCGTCGACGGCGCGCAGCGGCCTGGTCTTGGCAAAGAGGCCGCCATCGCGCACCGGGAAATGAACCTTCAGGTCGCGAACATCGAGAAGGGTCGTATTGCTCTTGAGCGGCGGGACATGCGCATGGCCTTCACGGTCTGGGCGGTCGAGCCGCGGCATCGAGCCGAGCAGCATCTTCGTGTAGTCATGGCGCGGCTTGTAGAAGATGTCGTCGACCGGGCCGCTCTCGACGATTTCGCCTTCGCGCATCACCTGGACGCGGTCGGCGACGCCGGCGATCACGCCCATGTCGTGACTGACCAGAACAATGGCGGTCTTCAGCTCGCTCTTGAGGTCGCGCATGATCTCGAGAATCTGCGCCTGCACCGTTACGTCGAGCGCTGTCGTCGGCTCGTCGGCGATCAGTAGATCCGGGCCGCACGCGACCGCCATGGCGATCATCACGCGTTGGCGCATGCCACCGGAAAGTTCATGCGGATATTGCTGCATGCGGCGGCGAGCCTCGGGGATGCGGACCAACTCGAGCACTTCGATGGCACGCTTCTCGGCCTCGGCGCGGGGCAACGCCGAATGCACCCGCAAAGCCTCGATAATCTGTGCGCCGGCGGTCATGTGCGGCGTCAGCGAGGTGAGCGGGTCCTGGAAGATCATGGTGATCTTGGAACCGCGGAAGCGGTTGAGCTGCTTCTGACTGACGTTCAGAATTTCCTCGCCGCGATATTTCACGCTGCCGGTGGCGCGGCCATTGGCGGCGAGAAGTCCGGTCGCGGCCATGAAGAGCTGGCTCTTGCCCGAGCCGGATTCGCCCACCACGCCGAGGCACTCGCTTTCGCTGATCGAGAAGCTCGCGCTCCTGACCGCATGAACTTCGCCGTCCGGCGTGGTGAAGCGGACATCGAGGTCTTTGGCTTCAAAGATCGGACTGGACATCCTATCGGTCCTTCGGATCGAGAGCGTCGCGCAGGCCGTCGCCGATGAAGTTGAAGCAGAACAGCGTCACCGCCATGAAGGCCGCCGGGAACAGCAGCATCCACGGCGCGGTCTCCATCTGGTTGGCGCCGTCGGAGATCAGGACGCCCCAGGAGGTCAGCGGCTCCTGGATGCCAAGTCCCAGGAAGGAAAGGAAGCTCTCCGCCAGGATCGAGGACGGAACGGTCAAGGTGACATAGACGATCACAGGGCCGAACACGTTGGGGACGATGTGGCGCGTGATGATGCCGAAGTCACTGACGCCGCTGGCGCGCGCAGCCTCGACAAATTCCTTCTGCTTCAGCGATAGCGTCTGGCCGCGCACGATACGCGACATGGTCAGCCATTCCACGGCGCCGATGGCGACGAAGAGGAGGTAGAAATTGCGGTTGAAGATCACCATGAGGATGATGACGAGGAAGATGTAGGGTATCGAATAGAGGACGTCGACGAAGCGCATCATCAGTTCGTCGATCCTGCCGCCGAGAAAGCCGGCGGTGGCGCCATAGGCGACGCCAATGACGAGACTGACGAGGGTTGCGATCAGGCCCACCGCCATCGAGACCCGCGCACCGATCAGGGTGCGGGCGAGCAGGTCGCGGCCGAGCGAGTCCGTGCCGAACCAATGCGTCCCGCCGGCATTGCATAGCACGGCGTTGTCCGGCCACCAGTCCGGTGCGCAGGAGACGATGTCGTAGTTCTGGAAAGAAAAGTCGTAAGCGAGCAGGAAGGGTCCGAACACCGCGGCCAGTGCGATGAGGCTCAGGATCACGATGCTGACCACTGCGGCGCGATTGCGGATCAGGCGGCGCAGCGCATCGTCCCACAGGCTTCTGCCCTGCACGTCCGCCGCGTGACCGAGGAGCGCCTCGACTTCGTCCAGCCTGGCGGCGGTGTAGGACGCTTTCATTTCGCGTACCTGACCCGCGGGTCGAGGACCGCATAGAGGATGTCGGCGAGCAGGTTGAGCAGGATGACGAAGGTCGCATAGTAGATGAGAACGCCTAGCACCAGCGTGTAGTCACGGTTGAGCGCGCCTTGGATGAAGTAGCGGCCGATGCCGGGAATCTGAAACATCTGCTCGACGATCAGGGAACCGGTGAGGATCCCGGCGGTGGCCGGACCGAGATAAGAGACGAGTGGAAGGATGGCCGCGCGCATGGCGTGGCGAATGACGATCATGAAACTCGACAGCCCCTTGGCGCGCGCAGTCCGTACATAGTTTGAGTGCAGCACCTCGACCATGCTGCCGCGCGTCAGCCGCGCGATATAGGCGATCTGGGGGAGTGCCAGAACGATCACCGGCAAGATCATGTTGCGCAGGGCGCCGCCGTTCCATCCGCCGACGGGCAGCGAGAGGTCATAGCCGAACAGGCTCACGCCATAGACGCCGAAGATCAGGGTGAGGATGGGCGCGGTGACATAGGTCGGCACCGTGATGCCGACCATGGCGGATGACATGACGAAGTAGTCCGCCAGCTTGTTCTGATACAGGGCCGCGATGGTTCCGAGCGACAGCCCGATCAGGAGCGCGAGCGCCATGGCGCTCAGTCCGAGCCGGGCGCTGACGGGCAGCCCGTCGGCGATCATTTCGGTGACCGTGAAATCCTTGTTCTTATACGAAGGCCCAAGATCGCCGTGCAGCAGCTTGCCGAGATAGATGAAGTATTGCTGGTAGACCGGTTTGTCGAGGTCGTAGGCCGCTTTGATGTTGAGCTCGATCTCGGGTGGCAGGCGGCGCTGGTTGTCGAACGGGCCGCCGGGCGCCGCTCGCATCATGAAGAATGCCAGCGTGATGATGATGAAGAGTGTCGGGATGGCCCCAAGAAGCCGCCGGAGAAAATATGCGAACATCGATTGCTTCCGGCCCGCGCACGCTGCTTCGACGTCAGTCAAGCTCAGGTAGGGTTAACGCGATGTCAATGCACGATGACGCAGCGCCAAAGTCGCGCCTCGGAAGATTTCAGCGAATCAGGGGTGTACGTAACAAATGAGAAAGCTGCCTTATTGAGCGGCAAGCCAGACCTGCCAGCGCGGCTCGATGTCGGCGCCGTGGAGCTGCCACCATTCGTCATCGATCGCGAATGCGGTCGCGAAGTGCTGCGGGAGGGTCGGCAGATAAGGCTGCATTGCAGTGCCGAGCTCCGGGTTCTTGCCCACCAGTGGAAGGGCCGAACGCCGCGCCGGTCCGTAGGGCACCCAGCTCGCAACGCCGGCCAGCCGGGGCGCAGCTGTCGCAGACCGTACAAAGTCCAGGGCGACCTCCTTGCGGGGATTGCCCTTGGGCACGCCGAAAACGTCGAGCTCGTAAAGTTGGCGATCCCAGATCACGCCGACGGGGTGGTGGTGCAGGGCGGCGTCATAGACATCACCGTCGAGCACCGTGGCGAAGGCGGCGCGTCCGTCGTTCAGCATCGCGATTGCGTCGGCGGAATTGTTCCACCAGACCAGCGAACCTTTGAGGGTCAACAGCTTGGCAAGCGCGCGATCGATGCCCACCGGCGTGAGCAGCGCGCTGTAGACGTCGGCCGGGTTCATGCCGTCGGCCAGCAGGGCGAGTTCGAGATTGTATTTGGCGCTGCGCCGGAGCGCGCGCGGGCCGGGAAAGCGCTTGAGGTCGAAGAAGTCCGCGGCGCTCTGCGGAGCGGCCTGGCCGTAGCGGTGCGTGTCATAGGCGATGACCTGCGAATAGACCACGCTGCCGACCCAGCAGGGACCGACGGCATTCCTGACGAAGTCCTTCGCAGCGGGTGTTCCATCCACGCCCGCCGGCAGGCTCGCGGCATCGATATGTTCGAGGAGGCCCATGCGGCAGGCTGCGACCGCGTCGGGCAATTCGAAATCTATCACGTCCCAGTCATAGCGCCGGTTGCCGACCATCTGAGTGAGTTCACTCAGCCCGCCATCGTAGACCGCGAAACGCACGTCGTAGCTCTTGGCTCTCCCGAAGGGGATGAACATCGCATTCATCTGCGCCTGAGAGTAAGGCGGCGCCCAGGTCGCCACGGTGAGGATCGGCAGCGGCCGCGTCAGCCAGTACGCGACGCCGACCAAAACGAGCAGAAGCACGCCCGCCGCAGTGAGAATGATGATCGTGCGTCGCTTCATGGAAACCTCAATGACCTATCGACAATGCCACGAACCTATCGCGCGGCGATTTATTTTTCCTGCTTCGACCGAGGCGCGCGGCACGATTCAGGATGTGGGGCCGAACGCGGGCGGTCCATAGCACGGTCCCCGAGCCGGACCGCAGAAAGCCTTGCTTTAAGCCTTGCTTTTGCGGGGTCCGGGACATAGTTTCCGCCTCCCCGCGCGGGACGTGCAGTCGTAGCTCAGCTGGTTAGAGCGCCGGATTGTGGATCCGGAGGTCGGTGGTTCGAGCCCACCCGACTGTACCATTTCATTCCCGTAAACTTCGACCGTCGGGGACCTGGCCGCGAAACCGCGCTCGGAGGCACGAAACTCGCGATTTAGATCGGATTCGAAAAATCCTGGCGCAAGTGCACTGACGCGAATTCCGTGACGTGAAAATCCCGTTCCGTTCAAGATCGGAATTGGTCAAGACAGTACTGAGAAGTTTCCGGACATGGCCCCCGGATCATCGTCGCGCGTCTCCAGAGACTGGAGCCGCACCTGATGAGCCGGCTATCTCAATGCCTTCTCAGGTGCACGATGGTCCCGTCCTGGGACTTCCTGTCTCCGGGCTGCATCCCGGCCGGGCAACTGCCCAGATATGTCTGATCCTGGAGCATCGTTTCCTCCGCGATGCCGTACAAGGCGGGCGTGTAGGAGACGTGAGTCTCGGAGTGCGTTGCGGTGTCGCCGTGGAAAATGGCATTTCCTTTCGAGACCATGACGGTGCTTCCGATTACGCAACGCGTCTCGGCGGAGTAATGGCCGCCCGAAAGACTTTCGCTGATCGTGGTGCACCCTCTCACGGTCCTGGCGAGCGCGTCCGAGGATTTGTCGAACGCGTGATCGCGGCACTGCATTACGGTGCCACCGCTCTTTTTGTTGCCTGGATTGTCGATCGTCTGGGTCTGGATCTTCCAGAGCCCCTCTCTCAGTTGCGGATGATCGACGGCGTAGGCCGCCCCCACCGGCGCGGTGAGTGCCGCAATGACGAAAACTGCCATCCTGTTCATTGTCGTTCCTTCCTGCCCCGTGTACTCCCGCCAGCCATGGAGCGGTTGGTGTACTACGCCTACCGCTTAGACCAGGCGATGGAAAGCGACCGCTTCATCTACGATCTGTGACGTCGTCCAGCTTCGTCCATCGCGCCACCGAGCGTCGCACTCGGCGTGTTCGCCCGGACAGTCACTTGGCGCATTGTCCAAGGCACACAAGCCGACGTCGGTGGCACAGCTTGGTGCGAAAATTTCGCACCATTGGCCGAGTCACCAGTCCCAGGCCGCGCTCAGATGCAGGCCGTTGTCGTTCACCCGGCCGGACAAGATTCCCTCATAGCCGAACGAGAGCGTGGCGCCGGGGACGGGATGCGCCGTCACGCCGGCATCGATCACCGCCTGGTCCTGGTCGAGCGGGACGCCGAACACCGTGAAGCTGGCGCTGGTTGCTTCGATGGTCAGGACGCGCGCCGGCAGGAGGCCGCGGTAGCCGTGCTGCCAGCCGATCGACGCGTTGGGCGCGATGTCGCCGCCGCCGGACAACGCGATGTCGGTCGACACGCGAAGCCCCAGCGTCGTGAAGGTCTCATCGCTGACCGCATGCGTGCCGGAGAGCGCAGCTGCGCCGCCACTCTCGGCGAAGGCACCGGTGTTCGCCTCGATCCAGCCGCCATTGACGAAGGGCGCGACATCGACGCCGCCCATCGGCAGATCATAGGCCGCTTCAAGGAAGGCCTGCGTGGTGCGCGACGACTGTTTCGCAAGGTCGGTATCGCTGAAGCTGCCGAAGCGAACGTCGCGCTCGGTCCGCACGGAGCCCCACGAGCCGATCGCGCCACCATTCACTGACCACGGGCCGTTGCCGTAGCCGCCATAGACGCCGGCATGGAAGCTGTCGGAGTCGAGCGAGCTGTTGCGCGCACCGCCGATGAAGCCTTGCAGTTGGCCATAGCCCCCCTCAACTCCGCCGCGGAAGCCGCCGCCGAACGGCGTATCGACGCCGATCGTCATGCCGGAGAAGTTGGTGTTGAGCCGCGCCGCGTTGCCATCGCCATCGATCCCGCCCCAGGTGCCGAACAGACGGCCCCAGACACCGGCGCCCTCAGCCTCGTTCAGGCGGGCCAGTACCGCGCCACGCAGGGTTTCGCCGCTTTCCAGCAGCGCCGAGCGGACGCTGGCATGGATCTCGCCCGATGTCGCATCGAACGCCGCAGGAATCTGCGCCGCCGGAAGCGCGCCGATCGCCGCGCCCAGAACGCCAGGGTTGCTCTGAATGGCGTTGGCAACCGCCTTTTCGTTCGGCGTCTGAGCAAGCGTGGCGTCGGACAACAGCGTTAGGTCGACCTCGGCCGGCTTGTAGGTCAAGCTCGGCATGTAGAACGCAACGTTCGAGGTTACACCGGCGAAGGTTCCGGTCACGCTGGAGGCTGTCAGGATCGTATAGGTCTCGCTCACGCCGTAGCTGCCGGCCGGGCCAAGCACCTGCACGATTCCGCCGGTGAGCGTGGCAGTGCCGGTGGCGGCGATGAGATCCGACATGCCGACGTTGTTGACCTCGACCTGGTAAGTCGATCCGGGGACGAAGCTGACATTGCCCGCGACGTGCAGCGTCCCGATGGAATTGCCTGGCGCCACGGTGCCGCCACTGTTGACGCTGAGGCCGCCAATCGTACCGTTGCCCTTGAGCGTGCCCCCGGCGTTGACGGTCACGGCGCTGACGAGTGAGCCGTTGACCGAGAGGATGCCGGCATTGACCAGCGTCGCGCCGGTATAGGTGCTCGTACCGGTCAGGAACAGTTCGCCGGTGCCGATCTTGGTGACTCCGCCGCCGCCCGAGATGGTGTTGCCGGCGGTTACCGACCCGCCGTAGTCGAACGTCACAAGCCCGCTGTCGACGATGTTCCCGGCTACCGAGCCGGTGGAGCCGCCATTGCCGAGCTGCAGCGTCGCGCCGGCATTGATCGTCGTGTCGCCCGTGTAAGTGTTCGTCCCGGTGAGGGTCTCGGTGCCGCCCGCGACGGTCAGCGCGCCGCCGGTGCCGCCGGCGAAGAGGCTGCCGTCCGCCAGCACGCCCGAGAAAACGCCGGACGCGTTGGTGAGCGTCAGGATCTGGGCGCCAAGCGACACGCCGCCCGATCCCTCGAGCGTGGTGATCGAGGTTCCGGCCGTGCTGCCGATATCGAAGACGCCGTTGTCGATGACGTCCGACGAGTCGGCGATCGAGCCGGGGGCAGTCAAAAGGAAAAGACTACCCGCGTCGATGGTCGTGCTACCGGTATAGGTGTTGGTGGCGCTCGTGTTGTAACTGCCGGATTGCAGCGTAACGTTGCCGGTACCGGAGATCACATCGGAGGTGCCGACACCGCCGCCGCCGAAGTCCATGACCAGCGCGCCGTTGTCGACCACGCCGGTGCCGCCGACCAGGAACTCAGGGTTGCCGTCGCCCCATTGCATCGTCGCGCCGGGGTCGATCGTCACCGCCCCGCCGATGGCGTTCGCACCTGTCACGACCAACGTACCGGCCACGACCTCCGCGCTGCCGCTGCCGGTGATGGTGTTACCGAAGGTGACTGGGCCGCTGTAGTCGAACTGCAAGAGCCCGTTGTCGACGATGTCGCTAGCCACCGTTCCGTTGGAGCCGCCACCATTGCCGAGCACCAGCGTTGCGCCCACGTTGATCGTGGTGTCGCCGGTATAGGTGTTGGTCCCGGTGAGCGTCTCGGTGCCGCCAGCAATCGTCAGCCCGCCACCGATCCCGGGGGTAAGCCCGCCATCGGCGAGCACGCCGGAGAACGTCCCCGAGGCATTGGTGAGCGTGAGCGTCTGGGCGCCCAAGCTGACGCCGCCCGAGCCCGTCAGGCTCGTGATCGACGTCCCCGCCGTCGTCTGCGAGATGTCGAAGACGCCGTTGTCGATGACGTCCGACGAGTCGGCGATCGAGCCCGCGCCGCTCAAGAGGAAAAGACCACTCGAGTCGATCATCGTACTGCCGGTGTAGGTGCTCACGCCGCTGTCGTTCAGCGAGCCGGCCACGAGTTCCACCGTCCCGGTGCCGGAGATCGGAATGCTTCCGCCAATGCCGCCGCCGCCGAAGTTCATGACCAGCGCACCGTTGTCGACCACCGCATTGCCGCCGCCGACCAGGAACGCAGAGTTGCCATTGCCCCATTGCATCGTCGCGCCGCTGTCGATGGTCACCGTACCGCCGACAGCGCTGAGGCCGGTGTAAATGACCGTGCCGGCCTGGACCTCCGCATTGCCGCTGCCGGAGATCGCATTCGCCGCCGTCACCGCCGGACCGGCGTAGTTGAACTGGAGCAGACCGTTGTCGACGATGTCGCCGGTCACCGTTCCGCTGGTCCCGCCGCCGCTGGCGAGCTGCAGAACACCGCCGGCATCGATCGTCGTCCCGCCGGTATAGGTGGCCGGCCCCAACTCGGTGAGGATGCCGGTGTGGATGGTGACGCTGCCCGTCCCGGAGATCGGGACCTGGCCGACGACCGAATTGCCTGCGCCGAAGTCCATGACCAAGGCGCCGTTGTCGGTCACTGCGTTGCCGGGTCCGATCAGGAACGCGCCACCGGTGCCATTGCCCCACGTCAGCGTCGCGCCGGTGTCGATCGTCACGGCGCCACCAATAACATCGGCGCCCGTCACGATGACGTTGCCGCCGCCCACGCTGTCAACGAAGGTAAGCGGACCGGTACCGGAGATCCCGCCGGTGAACGTGACCGTGTCGCCGAACTCATCGATCGTGTTGGTCGAAAAGTTCTCGACATTGTAGGCGTGGGTATCGGTCGCGCCGTTCACATTGAGCCGGAGCGTTCCGCCCTGGAAGTCGGGCAGGACAGTCGTTCCAACGTTGGACTGCAGGTAGAAGAGCTGGTTGGTGTCTATGGGGGTAGCCGCCTGCGCGGCGACCACGCCGATGCCCATTACTCCGGTGACAATTGCTATGAGCGCGGGCGCGGCGCTTATGCAGCGCGTTTGTTGGTGAGGCATGCGAGCATTCCCCCGTGACTAATAGAGCCCCCCGACCCCCAACGTCAGAATTGGTACCAAATTTCGCTGCGGCGGAATAGTGGGCCGCGTAGCAATTTTTGGCGGCGCTAGGCGGCTTTTTAGTCTTAAGTCCGGGTCGACAGATGCGCTGCTGCGTATCAGTCCCGTCGCTCGCAAAAGCCGGCGTCCCGACAACCCGAGCGCATCGGTTCGCGGCTGAATTGGTTGGCTGGCTTCAAACCCCTCCGCGAAATGCGGACTGGCACGCACAACAACGAGGGGTCGGGAACAATTGGGGGTCCGGCAGAATCGCCAAGGCGTCCGAAATTGGGTCAGTGGGATGCTGCGCCGCAACAGAGGTTGTTCGGGCGCTGGATGTTCCGCGAAGGCCGACTCAGGCAGTGCGAAGTACCGGTGCTTTTTCCACAATCTTCTTTCGACATTTCCAATCCCGGTCCTTCAACCTTGACGGCATACCAACTGGTTGGTATGTCTGTTTATGGTGTCACATTCGATCGAGCCTTCGTCGTCCGGTGGCGCACGCCAGCGTCTTCTCGATGCGGCCGTTTCGGTCATCCGCGCGAAGGGTTATGCCGCGACGACCGTTGACGAACTCTGCGCCGATGCCGGAGTGACGAAGGGCGCGTTTTTTCATCACTTCCCGACCAAGGATGCGCTGGCAGTCGCCGCCGCGAAACATTGGTCTGAAATAACGGACGCGCATTTTGCCGCCGCTCCCTATGGACGACTTGACGATCCCCTCGATCGTGTCCTCGGTTACCTCGATTTCCGCAAAGCGCTCCTTCGCGGTGCTGTCGCGAAATTCACCTGCCTCGTTGGCACGATGGTTCAGGAGGCCTACCAGACCCACCCCGACATCCGAAGCGCATGCGATGCGAGCATCAGCGGTCACGCCGCGAGAGTGGAGTCCGATATAGCCGAGGCGATGAAGCGTCATCGCGTCCGTGCGGCGTGGACGGCTGAGAGCCTCGCGCTACACATGCAGGCCGTGCTGCAGGGCGCGTTCATCCTGGCAAAGGCGAAGGGCAGCGCCGCCGCTGCTGAAGCGAGCATCGACCACCTGCGCCGCTACATTGAGTTGCTGTTCAGTCGTCCCAGGACAAAGGCCAAGCGGAAGATCTGACCATGCGAATGCCGTTCACGTCGAAATCGAGAGATGAAGGGGAGAATCACGTCATGGGAAAGAAACCGATGTCGCGCCGGACATTATTCGGGACGGGCACCGTCGTATTGGCTGCAGCGGCGGCCATTCCGGAATTTGCCAGTGCGAACGTAGAAGCGGGATTGAGTCCGGAAAACGAGCAGCTTGTCCGGAAGTGGTATGGGTCGTGGGAGACGAGGGACTGGGGCACGACCGGCAATCTGCTGGCGGACAATTTTACGTTTTCGAGCGCCGCCGGTGACGATCACATCAGCAAGAGCGCGTTCAAAAAGCAATGCTGGGAGACACAGATCGATCATATCAAGCAGTTTAGTCTGCTGCACGTATTCGGAAGCGGCAACGAAGCGTTGGTGATGTACGACTGCGTGACCAGGAACGGCAAGACGCTCCGGAACGTGGAATTTCTCAGGCTCAATGCCGGAAAAGTGGCAGCCATCGAGTGCTACTTCGGCGCCCAATCCAGCTTTCCATCGGCAGTGAGCGCCGGACGGACATAACCCCCGGCAAGCCGTCTTTTTGAGAGCCACGCCGACGGCGAGGATTCGAGCATGCATGCCCCAAAGGCGGGATGCGTTGACGCATCATGATTGCCTGTGCACTTCTGATGGAACGCCATCGCACCGTCGGCGTTGTCCATCACAAATGGAATGGCACCTCACCAGCGAGGATACCTTTAGTCGCGCCCGGCGCTACCGGGATCGCGCCGATGAGCTGCGGATGACCGCCAACAGCTTCAAGGACAAGAAGGTAAGGCTGGCCGTATTCCGGCTCGCCGAATCCTACCAGTCTCTGGCGGCCAGCCTCGCGCCGGCGAGGACAATCGGGTGGATCGAGCCGTTCGAAGAGCCGGAAAACAAGCATTAGAGCACTTGGACCGTCGTGACTACGCCGCCGTCGTCGCCAGGCGGCGCCCGAACTTCTCGATTTCCTGGGCCAAGGCATCGCGCACAACCGGCTTTTGCAGCACCGGATAGTGCCGAAAGCGGATGTCGAGATTCTCCGGACCGTAACCGGTCATGAAAAGGAACGGTATTCCGCGGGCCGCGAGCGCCTCGGCCACCGGATAGGCAGCCTGATCGTGACCGAGATTGATATCGAGGATCGCGGCATCGAGTGGGCTCGTCAGTGCATCACGTGTTGCCTCGATGTTGAAAAAGGGCCCGACGACGAAATGGCCCAGTTCCTCGATGAGATCGCTGGTTGCCATCCCGATCAGCGGTTCGTCCTCGAGAACAAGGATGCGCAGATTTGACGATGCCGCAACTCGTGGCTGGTCAGGTTGTGTCATGACATGCGTCCCTTCCGTTGCTGCATGCGGGATGACAAGGTTGCAGTGAAGGCCTTCCGGCCGCCACTCGAACTGCACATGGCCGCCGCGTTGTCCCGCAATGGACGCCTCGATGATCTTGCTGCCGAAGCCGCTACGGGTCGGGGGCGTGACGGGGGGGCCGCCGGTTTCTTTCCAGGCGATTCTGAGCGCATCAGCATCCACACTCCAGTGGATACCGACCTTGCCGGAAGCTTCGGATAGCGCACCGTACTTGGCGGCGTTGGTTGCAAGTTCATGCAGCGCAAGGCTGATGGCCTGAGCTCTGTTGGACTCAACGATGGTCGACGGACCATCCAGCTGAACGCAGGCAGGATCGCCCGCGGAGTAGGGTGCCATCTCCTCGGCAACCAGCTTGCCAATGTCGGCACCTTGCCAGCGTGTCTTCGAGAGAACGTCGTGCACATGTGCCAGTGCGCGGATGCGGCCTTCCACAGCGACTGTGTAGGCTGCGACGTCATCGGCCTTGGTCAGGCGAATGATCGACTGCACGACTGCCAGCGCATTGCGGGCGCGATGATCAACCTCGCGCGCAAGAAGTTCCTGTCGCTGCTCGTTCAGTCTCCGGTCCGTGATGTCGAGCGTGACACCACCGATCTGCGAAAGCGTCCCATCCGTGCTGAAGGTCGCGGCAGCAACGACAAAGCAGGTACGCACGTCACCGGTTGGGCGCAGGATTCTGATCTCGATCTGACGCGTGCTGGATTCGGGGGTGAGGTCGTTCACCAGCGCCTTCAGGACCGGCATGTCTTCGGAGTGGATGACGGGATCGAGCGTGGCCAGGGTGAATCGGCTGGCCGGCAGATCGATGCCAAGGATGCGGGCCTGGCCTTCATCCCAACTCCAGCGCCCGTTCGCAACACTATACTCCCATGAGCCCATCTGAGCCGCGGCAAGCGCAAGGCTGCGGCGCTGCTCGCTTTGCAGAAGCTGAGACGTCGAGGTTTCGAGTTCTGCCGTACGGTCGGCAACGCGCTGCTCTAGATCGCGGTTCAACTCCGCCAGCATGCGGCTTTTGCTGTACAGTTCCGCAAACACCTTCACCTTGGCGCGAAGGATTTGCGGGATCACCGGCACCGAGACGTAGTCGACCGCGCCCGCGTCGTAGCCGCGCAGGTAGTCGGTCTCCGATATGTTGATGGCCGAGACGAAAATCAACGCGATCTCGCGATAGCGCGGATGGTTCCGGATCATCGTCGCCAACTCGAAACCGTCGAGATCGGGCATGCAGACGTCGATCAGGACAATTGCGATGTCGTTTTTCAGCAGAACCCCCAGCGCGGCACTGGCCGATGTCGCGGTGATCAGGTTCACATCCAGATCCTTGAGCATCACTTCATAGCTCAAGAGCTTGGACGGCTGATCGTCCACCAGAAGAACGTTGACCAGGTTGCCCATGATGCGCCTCAGCGGTGGAGCCACATGCGCAGGGCCGACAGCAGCTGATCGGTGTTCACCGGCTTGGCCAGATAGTCCGACGCTCCCGCCTCCAGGCATTTCTCGCGATCGCCCTTCATGGCTTTCGCCGTCAGCGCAATGATTGGCAGGCGGCGGAACTTCGGATTCCGCCGGATGAGCGCCGTGGTCTCATAACCGTCCATTTCCGGCATCATGATATCCATCAAAACAATCGCGAGATCGGGCGTCGCCTGCACCAGCTCGACCGCTTCCTTGCCGGTCACGGCTGTCAGCACGCGCATGCCGCGGCGTTCCAGAACGCTCGAAAGCGCAAAGATGTTGCGTGCGTCGTCATCGACCAGCAGCACCGTCTGCCCCACGAGATCCTCATCGGAGCTGTTCAGCCGCTCGAGCATGAGCTGTTTCTCGGGCGGCAGGTCGGTAATGACGCGGTGCAGGAAGAGTGCGGTCTCGTCCAGCAACCGCTCCGGCGACTCCACGCCCTTGACGACAATACTGCGCGCCATGGTGTGCAGCTGGGCATCCTCCTCGGCCGTCAACTCGCGGCCGGTGAAGACGATGACCGGAATATCCTGAAGGTCGGGATCGCTTTTCAGCCGCTCCAGGACCTCGAATCCGCTCATGTCGGGTAAACGCAGGTCGAGCACGACGCAGTCAGAAGGATGCTCTTTCAGCATGGCGAGCGCATCCAGGCCGGACTGCGCCGAAACGATCTCGATGTCGTCATGCTCCAGCAGCGCGCGGATGGAAATCTGTTCGTCAGGATTGTCTTCCACGACCATGAGCTGTTTGCGGCGCGGCTTGGCGTATTCCTTGATCCGGTTGAGCGCGGCCTGGACGCCGACGCTGGTCGTCGGCTTGGTGACGAACGAGAACGCGCCGCGCGCCAGACCGTGCTGGCGATCCTCATCCAGCGTGACGATCTGTACCGGTATGTGGCGCGTTTTAGAGTTCTGCTTGAGTTGGCTCAGCACCGTCCAGCCCAGCATGTCGGGCAGGAAGACATCGAGCGAGATCGCGCTCGGCTGGTAGATTGACGCCAGTTCCAGCGCGTCGTCGCCGCGCATGGCGACGAGGACCTTGAAGCCCTCGTCATGCGCCAGATCGAGCAGAATCCGGGCGTAGTGCGGATCGTCCTCGACGACCAGAAGTACGGTGTCCGACTCATTGATGTCGTTGCGGTCGTCGGGAATTTGTTCGATCCGCTCCGGGCTCTGAACGTTCGACAGCGCCTTCGCCGCAAGAGGCATGGCGGAGGCCGGCTGCGTGCGAACGGCATTCGTCGGTCCGACGTAGCGCACCGGCAAGTACAGGGTGAACGTAGAGCCGATACCAGAGACCGACCGAAGCTGAATCTCGCCGCCGAGCAGGTTCGACAATTCGCGTGAGATCGCGAGACCGAGTCCGGTGCCGCCGTATTTTCGGCTGGTGGAGGCATCGGCCTGTTGGAACGCCTCGAAGATGATGCGCTGCTTTTCCGACGGGATGCCGATGCCCGTATCGGCGACCTCGAAGGCCACCACGCCGGTTGCCTGACTCAGCACCGGATGGGTTCCCGTCCAGCCGGACTCGACCGATGTAACCGACAGGCGCACGCCGCCGCGCTCGGTGAACTTGAAGGCATTGGAGAGCAGGTTTTTCAGCACCTGCTGCAGGCGCTTGGAGTCCGTCGAAAGCGTGCGGCCGAGCTTCGGATCGATTTCGATCTCGAACGAAAGCTGCTTCGTATCGGCCTCGTGACGGAACGGGCGGGCCACGGCTTCGATGACGTTGTTGAACGGGATTTCCTCGGCGTCGACTGTCACGGTTCCAGATTCGATCTTCGACAGGTCCAGGATGTCGGAGATCAAGTTGAGCAGATCGGTACCGGCGCCATGGATGGTGCGAGCAAATTCGACCTGCTTGGCTGAGAGGTTCTGTTCCGGGTTGTCCGAGAGCTGTTGGCCCAGAATCAGGATCGAGTTCAACGGCGTGCGCAGCTCGTGGGACATGTTCGCCAGGAACTCGGACTTGTACTTGGAGGTTAGCGCCAGTTCGGAAGCCTTTTCTTCCAGCGCCAGACGAGCCTGTTCGATTTCCTGGTTCTTGCGCTCCACTTCGACGTTTTGCTCGGCGAGCTGCTGGGCCTTCTGCTCCAGCTTTTCGTTGGTTTGCTGGAGTTCGCCCTGCTGCGTCTGAAGTTCGGCCGCCAATTGCTGGGACTGTTTCAGCAAGCCTTCGGTCTGCATGGTCGCTTCGATCGAGTTCAGCACGATGCCGATACTGCCGGTCAGCTGATCGAGGAACGCGATCTGCAGGTCAGTGAAGTTCGACAGCGACGACAGCTCGATCACTGCCTTGATCTGGCTTTCGAACACGACGGGAAGAACGAGGATGTTCTTGGGCGTGACGGCGAGCAGCGCCGAATTGATCTGCGGCGCCTCATCCAGCCCCGTGACGAGCAGGCGGCGTTTGTCGACCGCGCATTGACCAACCAGGCCTTCGCCGAGCTTCACTTTTCTGGGATAGCCGTCATCGCCGATGCCGGCGGCGTAGGATGCGAGGAGACGCAGGCCATCGCCTTCGCCTTCCACCTGATAGATCACGCCGAGTTGCGCCTCGATCAAAGGCGCGAGCTCCGCAAGCAATGTGCGTCCCACGGTGGCGAGGTCGCGCTGGCCCTGCAGCATGTTGGTGAAGCGCGCGAGATTGGTCTTCAGCCAGTCCTGCTCGGTGTTCTGATCGGTCGTCAGGCGCAGATTGCCGATCATGGTGTTGATGTTGTCCTTGAGCTCGGACAGTTCGCCGCGCGCATCGACCTGGATCGA
>DATEZM010000185.1:0-11564 GCA_035255625.1 Rhizomicrobium sp.
ATCCCGCAACCGCCGATCTGGAAGAAGTGAACCGCGTGATTTCAGAATACGAATCCTAATAGACAACCCGACGCTTGGCCAACCCATTTTTGCTTTCCTTCTTCCTCAACTGCACCCGCTCGTGGACCCACACGTGTTGCACTTCATGCAGGTGCCGTTGCGGACCAGGGTGAAGTTGCCGCAGCCGCCGCAGGCGTCGCCTTCGTAGCCTTTCATGCGGGCTTCCGCGGCGCGCTTGGCGGCGAGTTCGCGCGCCTTGCCGGCCTTGTCGATGGCCGCGGCGGCGCGTTGCGTCAGGCTGATGCCCAGCGCGCTGACGATGTCGCCGACCGGGTTGGGGCCCGCTTCGGCGAGCACGCCGGCGCGGATTTCGCTGAGCGCGCCGGCCACGTCGCCCTGGAAGAAGGCTTCGGCTTCGGGATCCGGCTCGTGGGCGTGGAGGTGAGCGTGCGCCTCGGCGACCGCCATCATCTTGGGCGCGGCGCCACCCTTGTAGACGGCCAGCGTCTTGAGCTGTCCGCGCATGAAGCCGGACGAGGCATAGCGCGAGATCGCCACTTCGCGGGGCGCGCCGCCTTCGTTCATGCCGCCGCCCAGATCTTCGTCTTCGTGAGGTTGAACATGCGCCAGATCGCTGCGATCGGAGTAGCTCACCGCGAGCTCGCGGAAGATGTAGTCGAGCACGCTGGTGGCGTTCTTGATCGAGTCGTTGCCGATCACCATGCCCGCGGGCTCGAAGCGGGTGAAGGTGAAGGCCTCGACGAATTCCTCCAGCGGCACGCCGTATTGCAGGCCGATGGAGATCGCGATGGCGAAATTGTTCATCAGGCTGCGGAAGGCGGCACCTTCCTTGTGCATGTCGATGAAGATCTCACCGACGCGGCCGTCTTCGTACTCGCCGGTGCGCAGGTAGACCTTGTGGCCGCCCACGATGGCCTTCTGGGTGTAGCCCTTGCGGCGGGTGGGGAGCTTCTCGCGGTCGTGGCTGGCCACGCGCTCGATGATCTTCTCGACGATGCGTTCGGTGACGACGGTGGTGCGCTGTGCGGGCGAGGCGGCGGCGAACTCGTCCTCGTCCTCCTCGTCGTCGAACTGGAACACCTGGCTCGCCAGCGGCTGGGAGAGCTTGGAGCCGTCGCGGTACAGCGCGTTGGCCTTCAGCGCCAGCTTCCACGACAGCATGTAGCTCTCGCCGCATTCTTTCACGGTCGCCGAGTTGGGCATGTTGATGGTCTTGGAGATCGCGCCGGAGATGAACGGCTGGACCGCCGCCATCATCAGGATGTGGCTCTCCACCGACAGCGCCCGCTTGCCGATGCGGCCGCAAGGATTGGCGCAGTCGAAGACCGGCAGATGTTCGACCTTCAGATGCGGCGCGCCTTCGAGCGTCATGGCGCCGCAGACGTGCAGGTTGGCGACGTCGATCTCGGCCCTGGAGAAGCCGAGCTGCTTGAGCATGTCGAAATCGGCCAGGTCCATGGCGGCCGCGTCGATCTTCAGCGTCCCGGTGCAGAATGTCTCGCCCAAGGTCCATTTGTTGAAGACGAAGCGGATGTCGAAGGCGCTTTCCAGCGCCGCCTCGATCTTGCCGATCTCTTCCTCGCCGAAGCCCTTGGCGCGCAGGCGTTCGTGGGTGATGCCCGCGGCGTTGCTTTCCAGCGTGCCATGGCCCACGGCGTAGGCGACGATGTCGTCGATCTCGCCCTGGTTGTAGCCCAGCGTGGCCAGCGCTTCGGGGACGCAGCGGTTGATGATCTTGAAGTAGCCGCCGCCGGCCAGCTTCTTGAACTTGACCAGTGCGAAGTCCGGCTCGACGCCGGTCGTGTCGCAGTCCATCACCAGGCCGATCGTCCCTGTCGGCGCGATCACGGTCGATTGCGCGTTGCGGAAACCGAAGCCCTCGCCGAGCGAGACCGCATCGTCCCAGGCGCGCTGCGCCGCGAACGCCAGTTCCTTGTCGGCGATGGCGGGAAGGTCGAGCGGTACGGGCAGGGTCGAGAGGCCTTCATAGCCGCCCGTCTCGCCATGCGCGGCGCGGCGATGGTTGCGCATCACGCGCAGCATCGCGTCTTTGTTCTTGGCATATTCCGGGAACGGCCCAAGCTCGCCCGACATCTCGGCCGAGGTCGCATAGGAAACGCCCGTCATCACCGCGCTGATCGCGCCGGCGATCGCACGGCCCTCGCGCGAGTCGTAGGAAATGCCCGCCGCCATCAGCAGGCCGCCGATATTGGCGAAGCCGAGGCCGAGCGTGCGATAGTCATAGGAGAGCTGCGCAATCTCCTTCGACGGGAACTGCGCCATCAGAACGGAAATTTCGAGCACGACGGTCCACAGCCGGCAGCCATGCTCGAAGGCTGCGGTGTCGAACGCCTTCACGCCGTCGAGCCCGTCCTTGCGGAACGCCATCAGGTTCAGCGAGGCGAGATTGCAGGCCGTGTCGTCCAGGAACATGTATTCCGAGCACGGATTGGAGGCGCGGATATCGCCGCCCGCCGGGCAGGTGTGCCAATCGTTGATCGTCGAGTGGAACTGAATGCCGGGATCGGCGCAGGCCCAGGCCGAATAGGAAATCTTCTCCCACAATTCGCGTGCCGGAATGGTCTTGGCGATCTTGCCCGAGCCGCGGAAGCTGAGATTCCACGGCTTGTCTTCCAGCACCGCGGTCAGGAATTCGTCGGTCACGCGCACCGAATTGTTCGAATTCTGGCCCGAGACGGTGAGATAGGCTTCCGAATCCCAGTCGGTGTCATAGACTTTGAAATCGATCTCCTTGAACCCCTGCTTGGCGAAGGAGATCACCCGCTCGATGGAGTTGTCGGGGATCATCGATTTGCGCGCGGCCTTGACCTCGCGGCGCAGCGCCGGATTCTTGCGCGGATCGAAGCAGTCATCGTTCGAGCCTTCGCAATTGATGCAGGCCTTGAGCACGGCCTTGAGGTGTTTCTCGGCGAGCTTGGAGCCCGCGACCATCGCGGCGACTTTCTGCTCCTCGATCACCTTCCACTCGATGAACTGCTCGATGTCGGGATGATCGACATCGACGATCACCATCTTGGCGGCGCGCCGCGTTGTGCCGCCGGACTTGATGGCGCCGGCCGCGCGGTCACCGATCTTGAGAAAGCTCATCAGGCCCGACGACTTGCCGCCGCCCGACAACTTCTCGTTCTCGCCGCGCAGCGACGAGAAGTTCGTGCCCGTGCCCGAGCCGTATTTGAACAGCCTGGCCTCGCGCGTCCACAGATCCATGATGCCGCCTTCATTCACCAGGTCGTCGGCGACGGACTGGATGAAGCAGGCGTGCGGCTGCGGATGCTCGTAGGACGAGGCGGACTTGGTCAGCCGGCCGGTCTTGTGATCGACGTAGTAGTGGCCCTGGCTCGGGCCATCGATGCCATAGGCCCAATGCAGGCCGGTGTTGAACCATTGCGGCGAGTTCGGCGCCGCCATTTGCGCCGCCAGCATGTAGGAAAGCTCGTCCTTGAAGGCGCGCGCGTCGGTTTCCGAATCGAAATAGCCGCCCTTCCAGCCCCAGTACGTCCATGTGCCGGCGAGGCGGTCGAACACTTCCTTGGCCGAATTCTCGCCGCGCGTCTCGCTGCTCTCGGCAGTCTTGCGCCACAGGAATTCCGGAACACCTTCTTCGGCGACCGGCTTCAGCGCGACCGGCACGCCGGCCTTGCGGAAATACTTCTGCGCGAGCACGTCGCAGGCGACCTGGCTCCAGCTCTCCGGCACATCGATGCCGGACTGGGAGAACACGACCGAACCGTCGGGATTTCGGATCTCGCTCTGGGCGCTGCGGAAGGCGATACCTTCGTAGGGTGACTGACCCTCAACCGTAAACTGACGGCGAATACGCATGATATGATCCCCGACTGGCCCCGTTTGGATCGCTCCGCGCCACCTTTTCGGGGACAGTTCTCCGTCGCCGGGCTCACTGCCTGAGTGGCAGGAAACCTCGGCGGGGGATGATTTCCGTCCGCCAGATTTGGTGTCGCGATGAGCGACAGGCCCCAAGTATGGGCACTGTTCGAAATGCCTCGCAAGCGAAAAGTAGTAAACGAAATCTTACCCACCATATGTGGTAGGTCCATGACAATGCGATTTTGCTGGGGAAAGACGGTTGTCAAGCCGTTAACGGGAATCGCGCAGAAAATTTTTTCGCCATTATGACAGTCGGAACTTCGCACCCACTTTTGGATCGATTGTGGATAGGTAAAAGCACGCTCGGAGAGACAAAGGGTGGGCGAAGCAGGGTTGGCGTGGCGGCTGCTTCGCCCGCTCGGAAAAAATGCGGCCACCGTGTCGCCACTGTCTCAATGGCATCCTGGGAAACCGCCTTCTATAGTCGCGCGCGATTCCGCTTGGGGTTTGGCTGTCCCGATGTCCTTTTTCCGCTTGCTTTTTGCCTGGTGGCACAACGCCACGCTGGGGACGCTCTGGACGACCTGGTTCACCGGCGCAGCCGTCGGCACCGACCAATATGGCAACCGCTATTACCAGTCGAAGCAGGGCAGCCGCCGCTGGGTGATCTACAACGGCCTGGTCGAAGCGACTCGCGTGCCGGCCGACTGGCATGGCTGGCTGCATCACACCTTTGCCGATCCGCCGAGCACCGCGCCCTTCAGGACCAAGGTCTGGGAGAAGGAACATCGCCCCAACCTGACCGGCACCGCTGGCGCCTATCGCCCCGAAGGCAGCCTCCTCGCCAGCGGCGTGCGGCCGCGCGCCACCGGTGACTACCAGGCCTGGAAACCGGAGTAGCCATGGGCAGCAGCAACACCGTCGAGACCATCATCGGCGCCATCGTCGTGGCGATCGCCGGCGTGTTCCTCTGGTACACCTACACCACGACGAGCGGCGGCACGCTCACAGGATACGAGATCACCGCCCGCCTGCCGCGCGTGGATGGCATCGCCACCGGCACCGACGTGCGGCTCTCGGGCATCAAGATCGGCGCGGTGAACGAGCTGACGCTCGATCCCAGGACCTATCTCGTCCAGCTGCACATGACGGTGCGCAAGGACATTCCGATCCCCGAGGATTCCTCGCTGATGGTGACGTCCACCGGCCTGCTCGGCGGCTCCTATGTTTCGATCTCGCCGGGCGGCAGCGACAAGATGCTCCCGCCGGGCGGTGCGATCACCAACGTGCAGGGCTCCGTCGATCTGATGGGCCTAGTCGGCCGCTTTATTGGGGGCGGCAACAATGGCGGCCAGCAGAAGCCGGCGGCGCAGGGGCAGCCGGCGCAACCCCAACCGAGCGTGCCCAGTGCGCATCCGTAGCGCGGCTTTTGTCACGGCCTTTGCCGCATGCACGACGCTTGCCTTAGCGCAGACGGCGACGAAGCCGGTCGCCAAGCCTGCCGCCAGGCCCGCGGCGCGCGCGGCGACGACTCCCGTCGTCCCCACGGTGCCCAAAGGCCCGCTCACGCTCGTCATGCGCGGCCTCGACAAGATCACCGGCCGCGCCACCACACTTCTGATTCCGATCGGCAAATCGGTCGAATTCGCGACGCTGACCATCACCGCGCGCTATTGCTACTCGACGCCGCCGACCGAACCACCCGAGACGGTCGCTTTCGTGCAGATCGACGATCATCGCCCCGACCAGCAGGCGCGCCGCATCTTCTCCGGCTGGATGTATGCGTCGAGCCCCGGCCTCAACGGCGTAGAGCACCCGATTTACGACGCCTGGGTGATGAGCTGCAAAGCGCTCGCGCCGGGCGAGACCGTTGCCATCGGTCCGGTCAAGCCGGTCAAGCCCATCTCGCCGGACGCGCCCGATACCGAGAAGTCTGTCGAGCTTCCGGAAGGTGCTGGCCAGTAGGCTGGCTGCGACAACGCCTCGTTCAGTCGCGCGAGATAAGCCGTGCGCGAGATTTCAACTGCGCCGAACTGCGCCAGATGTCCGGTCAGAAACTGGGTGTCGAGAAGCGCGAAACCGCCGCGGATGAGCTGTGCCGCGAGATGCACCAGCGCCACCTTGCTCGCATCGCGCGCGCGCGAAAACATGCTCTCGCCGAAGAAGGCGCCGCCGAGGCTGACGCCGTAGAGCCCGCCGGCGAGCGCCCCGTCCAGCCAACACTCCACCGAATGCGCATAGCCGCTGGCGTGCAGGGCGCCATAGAGGCGCAGGATCTCCGCATTGATCCAGGTCTCCGGTCGCGTTCCGCCGCACGCCGCCATCACATCAGTGAAGGCGCCGTCGAAGCGAATCTCGAAACGGTCGCTGCGAACCGTCCGCGCCAGCCGGTGCGGGACATGGAAACGGTTGAGCGGAATAACGCCGCGCTTCTCGGGCGACACCCAGAACAGGTCGGGATCGTCACGCCGTTCCGCCATGGGGAACAGCCCCTCCGCATAGGCGCGAAGGAGCAGTTCAGGCGTCAGCCGCGGCGTGCCGTGCATGCCGCGACCTTAGCCTTCCTCAGAAGGAGGGTCGATCTAGAGTTTCGTCGACCGGCTGACCGCCAAAGGTCCGGGCCCCGCCGCGGCGAGGAACAGGAACACGAAGCAGAACAGGATCGCCGCGTCGCCCTGGTTGTTCGCAGGGAACGGTCCGCCACGCGTGAAGTGCACGAGCCAATAGGCAACCGCCATCTCGCCCGAAGCGATGAAGGCGGCAATTCGCGTGCACAGCCCGATGGTGATCAGCGCGCCACCGATGAGTTCGATGAAGCCCGCGGCCATGATGATCGGCATCGCGTTCGGCGGAACGGCATGGGCCATCGCGGCCGACATTGGCGGGAAGTGCAGGATTTTCTGCATGCCGTGCTCGAGGAACAGAAGTCCCGCGACGATGCGCAGTATGCTGAGCAATTGTGGTTGGTACTTCGACAGCCAGGCCATGTGATTCCCCCTGAGTCTTGTGCGGAAACCATACCAGCCCGGCGCGTAGGCGTCAGGCACTACGCCGAATAGCGCGGGAGCGTCACCGCCTCGCCCTTCAGCGCCGCGCGGTTGGCTGCCGCGAGCACGGCGTCGGCATGCTGCTGCCAGTGCTCGGCCGGCTCATAGCCCGGAACCATCATCGAACCATGGATATGGCCTTCACCCAGCCAAGCTACAACCTCAACGCCAGCATCGGCGAGGCGCGCGGCATAGGCCTCGCATTCGTCGCGGCGCGGATCGAATTCGGCATTCATCACATAGGCTGGCGGCAGGCCTTCGAGGTCCGGCACGAAGAGCGGCGAGCCGTAACGATGGGCGCGGTCGCACCTGTCGATATAGAGATCGAGCATCGCGAGATCGCGCTTGCGCGTGGTGTCATGCTCGGGCGCCGGATAGCGCCAGGCATGTGAGGATTTGGTCAGGTCGGCACCGGCGATCTCCAGCAGTTGCAAGACCAGCTTCGGGCCGCCTCGATCCTTCGCCATGATCGCAAGCACGGCAGCAAAATTGCCGCCAGAGGAGGCGCCGCCGACGCTCACCACTTCCTGCACGGCGCCGACCGCGTCTGCCCGCGCGACCAGTCGCGTAAGGGCGCGATAGCAATCCTCCACCCCGGCCGGGAAGCGATGCTCCGGCGCCAGGCGGTATTCAACCGATGCCACGAGACACTCCGCGGCGGCGGCGCGGCGCGACAGCAGCCCGTCCATCTCGCCCGACAGCGCCGAGCCAATCACGAAGCCGCCGCCGTGGCAGTAGAGGTGGAGTGGCAGCTTGCCCTCGCGCGCCGGGCGGTAGAGCCGCACCGGCACACCGTCGATATCGATGTCCTCCGCGCGCACGCCCGGCGCGATCGTGCGATCCTTCATTCCGGCCGAGAAGCGGGCGCGGTTCTCCGCGATCTTGGAAGCGTCGATGGGTGTTCCGATATTGGCCCGCGACCGTTGCAGCATCGCGCGAACCAGCGGCGACAACCGGTCGTCGCCGGTCACTTCGCGGCCTTCCGCTTCTCCAGCCACTGCTCCAGCCAGTGAATCGAGTATTCGCCGTCGATGATGTCCTTGTCGCGAACCAGCAGCTGGAACAGCGGAATCGTCGTTTCGATACCGCCGACCACGAGTTCGTCGAGCGCGCGGCGCAGCCGCAGCAGGCATTCGTTGCGGTTCTTCGCATGCACGATCAGCTTGCCCGCCAGGCTGTCGTAGTAGGGCGGGATGCGGTAGCCGGAGAACACCGCACTGTCGAAGCGCACACCAAGTCCGCCGGGCGTGTGGAAATCGGTGATGATTCCCGGCGAGGGCTGGAAGGTGAAGGCGTTCTCCGCATTGATGCGGCATTCTATGGCGTGGCCGGCGAACACGACGTCTTCCTGACGCACTTCCAGCGCGCCGCCGGCGGCGATGCGGATCTGCTCGCGCACGATGTCGATGCCGGTAATCGCCTCGGTGATCGGATGTTCGACCTGCAGCCGCGTGTTCATCTCGATGAAATAGAACTGGCCGTCCTCGAATAGAAACTCGACGGTGCCGGCGCCGAGATAACCGAGCTTCTTGAGCGCGCGGGTGACGACGCCGCCGATCTCGTCGCGTTGTGCCGCGTTGAGCGCGGGGGAGCCGGCTTCCTCCCACACCTTCTGATGGCGGCGCTGCAGCGAGCAGTCGCGCTCACCCAGATGGATGACGTTGCCGAAACTGTCGGCGAGAACCTGGATTTCGATGTGGCGCGGCCGCTGGAGGTATTTCTCCATATAGATTTGGTCGTTGCCGAAGGCCGACTTCGCCTCCGCCCTCGCGGTAGAGAGCGCCAGTGAAAGCTCCGCCTCGCTCTTGGCCACCTTCATGCCGCGGCCGCCGCCGCCAGCCGTCGCCTTGATCAGCACCGGAAAGCCGATCTCGCGCGCGGTGCGCAGTGCGTCGGCATCTTCCACGCCGCCGGCGGAGCCCGGTACGGTCGGGATGCCGACTTCCTTGACCGCCTGCTTTGCGGTGATCTTGTCGCCCATCATCCGGATGTGCTCGGGCGTCGGGCCGATGAAGGTGATGCCGTGCTCGCGCACGATCTCGGCGAAGCGCGCGTTCTCCGACAGAAAGCCGTAGCCGGGGTGGATGGCTTCCGCGCCGGTGATCTCGCAGGCCGAGATGATCGCCGGAATGTTGAGATAGCTCTGCGCCGTCGCCGGCGGTCCGATGCACACGCTCTCGTCGGCGAGACGCACATGCATCGCGTCGGCGTCGGCCGTCGAGTGCACCGCGACCGTCGCGATGCCCATCTCCTTGCACGCCCGGTTGATGCGCAGCGCGATCTCGCCGCGATTGGCGATGAGGACTTTCTCGAACATCAATCACCTCCGCCTTGTGGGGAGGTCGAAATCGCGAAGCGATTTCGGGTGGGGGGAAGGCCGATCAAGAGCGCGGCCTTCAATTCAGAATGCAGAGCGTCTGCCCGAACTCGACCGGCTGGGCATCGTTGACGTTGATTTCGCTCACTGTGCCGGCACGAGGGGCGATGATCGGGTTCATCGTCTTCATCGCTTCGACGACGAAGAGCGTGTCTCCTTCCTTGACCGTCTGGCCGACGGTGACGAAGGGCTTGGCGCCCGGCTCGGGCGACAGATAGACGGTGCCGACCATGGGGGAGGGGACGGCACCGGGATTGGGTCCGGCCGGTTTCGCTGGCGCGGCGACTGGAGCGGTGGGAGCGGCTGCTGCGACCGCTGGTGCTGTCGCCACGGCCACACCGGCGGTCTGGTTCGAGACTCTCAGTCGTGCGCCGTTGAGTTCGATCTCGATTTCGGTCAGTCCCGTCTCTTTTAGCAGTTCCGCCAGCTCGCGGATCGCGCCGGCGTCGACCAGCCCGTCGCGCCCCTTGGCCCCGGCGGTCAGCCGCGCTCCGATCGACTTCATGTCCTTCATGTTCATGACCGACCTTCGATAAGAACCGCCATCGCGTCGATGGCGGCGAGATAACCCTGTTCCTTCAGGCCGCAGATCACGCCGGTGGCTACCTTCGAGACAAAGGAGCGGTGGCGGAATGGTTCCCGCGCATGCGGATTGGACAGATGTACCTCGATGATCGGTTTGCCCAATGCTTTCAGCGCGTCGTGGATCGCGATCGACGTGTGCGTGTAGGCCGCGCCGTTCAGCACGACACCTGAGCCCTTGAGGCGGGCCTCCTGGATCCAGTCGACCAGCTCGCCTTCATGGTTCGACTGGCGGAACACCACCGAAAGCCCGTGGCTCTTGGCGCGCGCCGCGACCAGCTTTGCGATCTGGGCAAGCGTGGTCGAGCCATAGATCTCGGGCTCACGCGTACCCAGCAGGTTCAGCGTCGGACCGTTCAAGACATAGATCGGCAAGGCTTTGTTTTTATTGCCGGATTTTGCCAAGGGAGCTCCCGGACGGGGTCGGATTCGCCCCTTATAGTCGCATGTGAGGCCCAGGCAAACACGGGGTTTATCCTGTGCCTAACCGGGTCTATGGTCCGCGAAGCCTACGCGAGAGCGTGAGCGACAAGAAAACTTCCCAGGGGTGCCTGCCGAAGCGCGGAACGCGCGTAGGCAGGCTGAGATCGGGAATCGTCCCGAGTCCCTTCGAACCTGATCCGGCTCATACCGGCGTAGGGAGAGGAAACCATGAACGTCATCGTCAACGGTGAACCGAAAAGCTTCGAGCGCGCGCTCAGTGTGCGCGGCATGCTTGCCGCGCTCGGTCTCGACCCCAAAAAAATCGCGGTCGAGCGCAACCTGGAGATCGTGCCGCGCTCGGCCTATGACGCAGTCATGATCGCCGACGGCGACAAATACGAGATCGTGCACTTCATCGGCGGCGGTAATGCGGCACCACCTGTGGAGGACAAGCCGTTCGTCATCGCCGGCAAGACCTACCGCTCGCGCCTGATCATCGGCACCGGCAAGTACAAATCCTACGAAGAGAACGCCCGCGCGCTGGAGGCGAGCGGGGCGGAGATCGTCACCGTCGCGGTGCGCCGCGTGAACCTCACCGATCCGAACCAGCCCAGACTGGTCGATTTCATCGATCCCAAGAAGGTCACCTATCTGCCCAACACGGCAGGCTGCTTCACCGGCGAGGATGCGGTGCGGACTTTGCGCCTGGCGCGCGAGGCAGGCGGCTGGGATCTCGTCAAGCTCGAAGTGCTGGGCGAGAAGAAGCTGCTCTATCCCGACATGCTGGAGACGCTGCGCGCTACCGAGATGCTGGCGAACGATGGCTTCCAGGTGATGGTCTATTGTAGTGACGATCCTCTGATGGCCAAGCGGCTGGAGGATATGGGTGCGGTGGCGATTATGCCGCTGGCCTCGCCGATCGGTTCCGGCATGGGCCTCACCGCCACAGTTAACATTCGTATGATCATCGAGGACGCCAAGGTCCCGATCGTGGTGGATGCCGGCATCGGCACCGCGTCCGACGCCGCGGTGGCGATGGAACTGGGCTGCGACGCAGTGATCTCCAATACCGCCATCGCGCACGCCCAGGATCCGGTGAAGATGGCCGCGGCGATGAAGTTGGCGGTGGAGGCCGGACGCCTGGCGTGGCTGGCCGGACGCATGCCGAAACTGGCTTATGCTGATCCTTCGAGTCCCTTGACCGGGCTAATCTAAAAGGCACCTAGCCTTTCTTCTGGAACGCGGCCGTCATCACTGCATCCCAGCTC
>DATEZM010000186.1:0-8037 GCA_035255625.1 Rhizomicrobium sp.
GCCTGCGCCGAGACGCATACCGTGCTCAGCAACAGGCTCGCGGCGAGCGCGGTTCTTCGAATTGCACCCATGTGTTTTTCCTTCCGAATGAGGCGCGGTGCAGCGTTCTGCTGCACCGCGTTTGACGATGGCAATTACCAGCGGAGCTGGGTGAACACGCCGACCTCGTTGTAGTTCGTCAATGTCGTCGTCGCCGCGCCGGCAGCGATGTTCGAGTCGGCGTAGTTGCCCCTCTCGTTCTCGTGCTTGTAGACCAGCGAGATGTCGACAATCTTGATCGGATTCCACTCAAGACCGACGTTGTAGTAGTCGTTCGGCATGCTCGGACCGATCGCCGGCGTGTGGAGACGCTTGGTCGCCCAGTCGTAGCGGCCGAAGATCGACCATTGCGGCAAGAAGTTCCAGGACGCGAAGCCGCCGGCACCGCTTTCATGGTCGGTCTGGGTGGCAGACGTCACGCTCGAGACATTGTTGCCGTCGAAGAACTCGCCACCGATGCGGAAGGTCGGCGCGACATAGGCTGCGACCGCATCGAGACGCGTGTAGGAGTGATGCAGCGCGGTGCCGAACTGCTGGCCGAACTTGCCGTCATAGCCGCCGACGCCGACGATGAAGTTGCCGAGATTGAGGTTCACGCGGCCTTCGACGTCCGGACCGTTGGTGCGGAAGATGTTGGCCTTCTTGTAGCCCGCGCCGTTCACGACAGAGAGGGCATAGTTGAGCATGCCGTCGTAGAGCTTGCCCGAGACATGGGCGCCCCAATCGGCCGAATTGCCGTCCTTCAGGCGGTCGGTCAGCGTGTTTTCGACATAACGGAAGCCGTAGACGTCTTCCATGAAGGGAATCCACGGCATGTCGGCCGAGCCGAGCTTGAACACAAGCGCGTCGTTCACCTTGGCCTGGAGATAGGCCTTCTTGATGAAGACCTGATTGACGCCCGTCGTGCTGTCATAGGTGAAGTCGGTCGTGACATTGGCCGACCAGGTGTCGTCGAATTTGTGGTCGATGCCGATGTAGAACCGCTTGACGTCGAACGCGGTGCCGTTCGTGGTGCCGGTGCGGACGTGGTTCACGTCCAGGTCGATATTGGAAAAGTCGAAATACATGCGACCGCTGATCGACGTGTTGTCCCACCAGCCAGTGACGGTCGGCGGAGCGACCATGTTGGCACGGTCGGCCGCCTGGCGTTGTTCAGCCGACTGCAATTCGGCCTCAAGCGCGTCGACGCGCTGGTCGAGCTCGCCGATGCGCTGGTTGGCCTGGTCGAGCGAGACGGCCGTCGACGATGCCGAGCTGGATGCTGCTGCCGGGACAGCGGACACAGGAACAATCAGGGCTGCGAGCGCCGCGCCCGTCAGCAACATAGTAGAGACTTTCATTGAGACCCCTCTCGATTTTGTCCGCATTCGCGGAGCTGCACACGAATTCGACGACAGGTCGCAACCCCCGCGCACCGCCCCTCGAATTTCGATGCCAGCGATATCGACTGGCTCAGGGCGGGTTCTATTGGGTAAGCGTTGGGGACTATGCGACGTAAGGCCAAGGGCGTTCGACGCAGGACGAGCGGGCCCTTTTCGTGCTCGGACGTGTGGGCGAAGGCGCGCGGCGTCAGTTCGACGCTGCCGACGCGTCAGCCTTCCCTCATAATGTCCAGATGAACCGATAGAATCCGTGAGTGATCGAGTTAACTATGCCAGCGTGACTGGGATTTTCCGGTCCCGGACGAGCGACCTTTTCGTCACCTGACTGTCATAAGCCAAAGTTGGAACGGACTCGTGCTTTCGCGGTGGCGAGGCCAACCCAATTCCAACGGACAGGACCGGATCGATCGATGAAAGTCGGCGTGCTTATCCGGGGTTCCCGCAGATTCAACCGATTGAACGCATGGCAACAGCCGAGCGGGCCGCGGATTCCATGGAAGACCGTGCCTGGACGGCAGATGGGCCGACGGCGCAGGCGACATCGCTTGTACATCGCGACACCTCAAGCCGGCACGATAAGCATCTGCGAGGACCCAAGTGCCCGCCGAGGACGCCCGGGAGGCGTGGGCCATGCTGGAAGAACATTCCGGCGACCGCGCCGTCTCCGCAATCTGGCGGCGCGAGTTTTCGCGTTTGACCGAATTTCTCACGCTTCCTGCCAATGTGCGGCGTTTTCTTGCCGGCTTCGACGCTGGCGCAGCGAAAGTGCCGCACTGCTGTCGACCTTCGCGGCACTGGAGCATGTCGGGCCAGGTTCGAGGGCCGCGCCGCGTCTCTGATCCAGCGTTGGACAGCATTTCCGCACCCGGGAGCTTTCGTTCGGCGCGCAGATCCGGCAACGCAAGTCAGGCAGTGCGACTTGGCCCAAAGGCGAATGACATAGGACTTTCGTCTAGCTGTCACAATTCTTTCATCCAACCGTCCTAGTCCGGGATGAGCAGCCAGCCCGGGGGGCTCCGACTTGCCGCGCCTGAATGCCTTTGCCCGCGAAAGTGCGACTTTTCTGGACATGCGCGCGTCGCGCTATGCGGTGTCGCTGGCACTCGTCGCCGTGGCGCTTTGCCTGACTCTGGTGCTGCAATATTTCGAGTCCGGTCGCCCCACCCTGATCCCGTTCTTCGCGGCCATCGTTGTCGCGGCCTGGCTCGGCGGTGTGGGGCCGGGTTGCGTTGCCGCCGCCGCAGCGCTTCCCGCGGGCCTCTACTTTTACGCCAAGACCCTGCACACCGTTTCGATTGCGCCTGACAACGTCTTGCTGTTCTTCTTCTTCGCCGCATGCGCCATGGCTGGCGGCCTTCTCAGCACGCGCCAGCGGGGCATGAGGGACAGTCTCGACCGCGCCCACAGTGAGCTCGAGTTCAAGGCGATCGCGCTTTCATCGACCAACGACGCCCTCCGGATCGAGATGACCGAGCGGCGCCGTGCCGAACTGGCATTGGCGGATACCCGCGCGAAACTCGCACATTCGGCGCGGCTCATGGCGCTGGGCGAGCTGACCGCGTCGATCGCACACGAGATCAATCAGCCACTCGCTGCCGTCGCCACGAATGCGAATTGCTGTCTGCACTGGCTCGAACCGGCACATTTCGATCTTGAGGAAGCGCGCGAGGCGGCTGCCGGCGTCGTACAGGACAGCACTCGCGCTAACGAAGTCATACGACGTATCCGGGCCATGGCATGCGGCGCGCCGCCTGAGCGCGGACCCGTCGACCTTAATGCGGTCGTGCGCGAAGCGCTGACGCTTGTCGACGCCGAACTGCGCCACAATGGAGTCGAAACCCGGCTGGCCCTCGTCCAGGACCTTCCCGCCGTCAGCGGCGACGCCGTCCAGCTTCAGCAGGTGGTACTGAACGTCGTGCTGAATGCGATGGAAGCGATGGCGGCGGTACCTGCGCGCACGCTTGATCTCCGAACAGCCCACGACGACAGACACGTCGCCCTGACGGCGAGCGACACAGGCCTAGGCTTCCGCGACCGCGAGCCGAACAGCGTATTCGATGCCTTTGTCACCACGAAGCCCGAAGGCATGGGGCTCGGATTGTCGATCTGCCGCACGATCGTCGAAGGCCATGGCGGCCACATGTCGGCGCGGGAAGCCATGCCGCGCGGCGCCGTTATCGAAATCGTCCTGCCCGTCGAGGTGTCACAATGAATTTCGAAACGCCATACGTCGTTTATGTCGTCGATGACGACCTTTCGATCCGGCGCGCGCTTCAGCGCCTGCTGCGCACGGTTGGCCTGCGCATGGAAGGTTTCGAGCTGCCGGCGGATTTCCTGGCCTTCGAGCGGCCCGATCTGCCGAGCTGTCTGGTGCTGGATGTGCGGCTTCCGGGCTCCAGCGGGCTCGAATTCCAGCGCGAGCTCTCCCAGCTCGGCATCGACATTCCGGTCATTTTCATCTCCGGCCACGGCGATATTCCGATGTCGGTCCGGGCGATGAAGGCGGGCGCCTGCGAATTCTTCTCCAAGCCGTTCCGCGACCAGGAACTGCTCGATGCCATCCAGCTCGCCATTGCCAAGGACAAGGAACACCGGCGCATCGACCGCGAGATCGACGATCTGCGCCAGCGGTTGGCCGTACTGACGGCGCGCGAGCGGCAGGTCTTCTCGATCCTCGTCACCGGTCAGCTCAACAAGCAGATCGGTGCCGCGATCGGAACCACGGAATCGACGGTGAAAGCGCACCGCACGCAAATCATGCGAAAAATGCAGGCGAACTCCCTGCCCGAACTGGTCCGCATGGCGGACAAGCTGCAACTGCAGATGGCGTGAATCCGGGGGGGGGCGCGCTTTTCGGGCGCCCCCACCGCTGCTAGCGTCGCTGGCGACGGATCGCTGGGGGGTCGCCATGCGGCAGTTCATTGGTTTGCTTGGGCTCACTCTTGCCCTGCTGTGCCTGGCCCCCGCCGCAGACGCGGCGGGTCCGACAGCGCAGGTTCGCTATGTCATCACCAATGGCGGCGCCGACGTCAAAGACAACGGCCAGGTGCACTTCGTTGTACACGGCAACCACGACGGCAGCGTCGTTGCCTGGGCAGGCTCCGGCGAGCCGGCCGAGTTGCCCACCGGAAGCTACGACGTCCATGTGTCGTTCGCCGACGGCGACGCCAAGAAGGATTTCTGGATCGACAACCAGGCCTTCACCGGCACGGTGGACAAGAAGGTCGAGATCGGCCTTCCCATCGCCGACGTGCGCTACGTCATCACCAACAGCGGCGCCGACATCAAGGATAGCGGCCAAGTGCACTTCGTCGTGCACGGCAATCATGACGGCGATGTCGTGTCGTGGAACAATTCGGGCGGCACGTCGCGCATTCCGGCAGGAACCTACGATGTCCATGTGAGCTTCTCCGACGGCGATGCGAAGAAGGATTTCTGGATCGACAATCAGACTTTTGCCGGCAAGGTCGAGAAGACGGTCGAAGTCGGCGTCAACGTGGTCGAGGTGCGCTATGTCATCACCAATGGCGGCGCCGACACCAAGGACAAAGGCCAGGTTCATTACGTCGTCCATGGCGACCACAACGGCTCTGTCGTGACTTGGGCCAATTCGGGCGGCAGCGTGCGGATTCCCACAGGCGCCTACGACGTGCATGTGACCTTCTCCGACGGATCGGCGAGGAAGGATCTGTGGATCGACAACCAGAGCTTCACGGGCAAGGTCGACCGGACGGTCGAGGTCGGTGTCAAGCTCGCCGATGTGCGCTATCTCATCGTCGTCAACGGAGCGGACACCAAGGACAAGGGCCAAGTCCATTACGTCGTCCATGGCAACCACAACGGCGACGTGGTCGACTGGGCCAATTCCGGCGGCACGGTGCGGCTCGCGGCCGGCGCCTATGACGCGCATGTGACCTACATGGATGGGATGGTGCACAAGGACTTGTGGCTGGACAACCAGAGCTTCACCGGTTCGGTCCAGCGCACGGTCGACCTCAAGATCGTTTTCACCCAGCCGGTCGTATCGGTGACAGAGGACGGCATCGATGTCGCCGATCGCGCCACCATCGACTACTACGACGCTGCCAACAACGGCTTGGGCAGCGCGCGCAGCAGCCAGCCGGCGCAACTCGAACAGGGCACCTACGACATCCGGGCCCAGATGCCCGGCGTCGAAGGTTGGGTGCGCAAGATGGCGCTCAGCGGCAAGCCGCATCTGACCATCGCTCTGAAGAAACCGGTAATCGCGACGCTGACGGCCGGCACGCCGCCGCCCAAGGCCTGCACGATCGAGGTCTATGGCGTGAATTTCGACTTCAACAAATCCGATCTGCGTCCGGACTCCGAGCCGGTCCTGCGCCAGGTCCTGGCGCTGTTCACCGGCACGCCGGCGTTCAGCGCGGAGGTGAGCGGCCACACCGACAATGTCGGCACCCCGGCCTACAACATGAAGCTGTCGGACGCGCGCGCGGCCGCGGTCAAGGCATGGCTCGTGAGCCAGGGCGTGGCGGCGGCCCGGGTGACCTCGCGCGGCTATGGCGACACCCAGCCGCTGGTGCCAAACACGACCGATCAGAACCGCTTCAAGAATCGCCGCGTCGAACTGCGCCGCAAGAATTGCCGCTGAGATCTGCGGGAACAATGCGGCGCCGCGCGATGGGTTGGCGGGCGGCATCGCGCGGCGCCGCCAGAAAGATGGCGCACTCGGAGAGATTCGAACTCCCGACCCCCAGATTCGTAGTCTGGTGCTCTATCCAGCTGAGCTACGAGTGCATTTAAGGGCGGTGAACCTATTGACGGGGACGCGCAAAGGCAAGCGCTCGGTCCGGGGCTTTGCGAAGGGCCCGGGTGGGGACGGGGAAACCATCCAAGTCCTTCCTGCTTCGGTGAAAATCTCCCCAAGAAGCGGCATTGCGTACCCTTGTTTGGGCTTGCTGCGCTGGTTAAGACTGACCCCCGCAAGGGACTCACGCCTTCTTGAGGCGGGCCCAACGGTGGATGACCGGCGCTTCGCGAAGCAGCCGGCGGCGGAGAGCGGCACATGAAGGGGAATGCGGCGACAGGGTTTCGCCTGGTCAGCGTCCTGGCACTTGCGGCCGGGCTGGGCCTTGCGGGCTGCACCGACCTCGACAATTCGCTGTTCGGAGACGAAGCCGATGCCGGTGCCGTCCCCGCGACCAGTTCCACAGACCAGGGTACGGCGCCCGCGGCGACGGCCGGAGCGTTCCCCGGCACCATGCCTTCGGCCGCCGGCAGCGGCGCAGCGCCTTCGGGCTCGGCGCCGGTCGTCCAGATCACGCCGGTCCAGATCGAGACCGGCTCCAATACCGGCACGGCGGTAAGCGGCACCATCGCCACGCTGCGCGGCCAGATTCAGACGCTGGAGGACCACCTCGCGGCCGATGCCTCGCACCTGATCGATCTGCGCAACCAGGGCGCCGACGCGGCCGGCGCCTATCACGAATCCAAAGCGCGCATCACAACAAGACTCCAGGTCGGCACGACGCGCGGCAATCCGGAACTCGTCACCGAGTGGAATAACGCCCAGACTTCGCTCGACAGCTTGGCCGGCAACATCAATTCCCTGAATGCGCTGTCGGCCTCGATCGCGTCGGATTCCTCGTCGGCGCATTACACGCTCGACCAGATCCAGGCGACCTACAACGTGTCCGGCGCGGTCGACGAGGACCATCGCCAGCTCGCGGTGCTGGAGGACGAAACCAACCAGACCATCGTGCTGATCGACCGTCTGCTGAAAGCGGCGGCCGAAGACACCCAGCGCCAGACGGCCTATGTCGCCAATGAGCGCGCCAACCTGACGACGCTGGCCTCCGCGATCAAGAACGGCGAGCTCTACGGTGCCGATCTGGGCAGTCCCCCGATCGCCACCGCGGCGGGCGGCGGACCAATGTCGGCGAATACACTCGCAATGGCCGGTACGCCGTTGGTGGTCATCCGCTTCGACCGTCCCGGCGTCGACTATCAGCAGATCCTCTATGCCGCGCTCACCCAGGCGCTGCAGGCACGGCCGAATGCCGGCTTCTCCGTCGTCGCGGTCGCACCGACGCGCGGCAGCGCCGCGGCGGTGCAGATCGCCCAGACCTCGGCCAAGAACCACGCGCAGGAAGTGCTACGCTCGATGACCGACATGGGCGTGCCGGCCTCGCGGCTGGCGGTGGCGAGTGCAACCGATCCCGGTGCGACGTCGAGCGAAGTCAGGGTGTTCGTCAGATAACCTCTCCCGCAAAGCGGGAGAGGTTACTCACACGCCGTTGTCCTGGAACCACGCCAGCATCCGCGCCCAGCCTTCCTTTGCATCCTTCTCATTGTATGAGGGACGGTAATCGGCATTGAAGCCGTGCTGGGCGTCGGCGAAGACATCGATGCGCGAAGTCGTATTTCCGGACATCGTCAGCGCGCGGCGCATCGCCGCAATGTCCTGAGCCGTGATGTTCTTGTCGAGCCCGGCATAGAGACCGAGCACCGGTGCTTTCACCTCAGCTGCGAGTTCGATCGCGGTGTGCGGACGAAGCGCGTTGTCCGTGCCGGCGAGTGGGCCGTACCAGGCGGTGCCCGCCCGCACATGATGATTGTGCGCACTGTAGAGCCAGACGAT
>DATEZM010000187.1:0-5937 GCA_035255625.1 Rhizomicrobium sp.
CGATCGCGACGGCAAGGTCGTGGACCGCTTTTCTCCGACAACCAAGCCGCAGGACATCGAACAGGCGATCGCGAAGGCGCTGTGAGTCGGACGCGTCAGCCGACCAAGGCGTCGTCCAGCGAATAGCCGGCGGAGCGTACGGTGCGGATCGGATCGCGGACGCCCTCGATGTTCAGCGCCTTGCGCAGACGTCCGACATGGACGTCGACGGTGCGCGCTTCGACATAGACATCGGAGCCCCACACCGCATCGAGCAGCTGCTCGCGCGAGAAGACGCGGCCCGGATGCTGGATGAGGTGGTCGAGCAGCTTGTACTCGGTCGGCCCGAGATGGACTTCCTTGCCGGCACGCCGCACGCGATGGGCGGCGCGGTCCATCTGGATGTCGCCGATCTCGACCGTGTCGGGCGCCAGGCTGGGGCGGATGCGGCGCATCACGGCGCGCAGGCGGGCCAACAGCTCCGTCATCGAGAACGGCTTGGTCAGATAGTCGTCGGCGCCGGTGTCTAGGCCGCGGATGCGGTCGGTTTCCTCGCCGCGCGCGGTCAGCATGATGATGGGGACGTTGCGCGTCTCCTGGCGGCCGCGCAGCCGCCGGCAAACCTCGATGCCGGACAGTTGCGGCAGCATCCAGTCGAGCAGAACGAGGTCGGGCTTTTCCTCCGCGGCAACGAGGAGAGCTTCCTCGCCGTCGCGCGATTCGAGCACGCGATAGCCTTCGCGCTCCAGATTGTAGCGAAGCAATGTCACGAGCGCGCCTTCGTCTTCCGCGATGAGGACGGTCGGCTTGAGGCTCATGCTTTCCTCTCGAAGGGTATGGAGGTCTCGCTGGTGACGTCGGCCTTGGGACGGTCGACCGACAGATGATCGGCGCGCACCATATGGTAGACGACCTCGGCGATGTTGGTGGCGTGGTCGCCGCAGCGCTCGATGTTCTTGGCGATGAAGAGAAGATGCGTGCACAGCCCGATCGTGCGCGGATCTTCCATCATGTAGGTGAGCAGCTCGCGGAACAGGCTGTTGTAGGTCTCGTCGATCTCGTCGTCCTGCTTCCACACCGCTTCGGCGGCTTCCGCATTGCGGTCGGAATAGGCGTCGAGCACCTGCTTGAGCTGGGCCAGCGCCTGCTTGCCCATGCGCGCCAGCGAGGCGGTGAGACGGATCGGCGGTTCGCGGTTCAGCACGATGGCGCGCTTGGCGATGTTCTTGGCGAGGTCGCCGATGCGTTCCAGCTCGGATGCGATCTTGATCGCCGCCAGCGTCTCGCGCAGGTCGACCGCCATGGGCTGGCGCAGCGCCAGCAGTTTCATGCCGCGGTCTTCGATGTCAGCCTGCAGCGCATCGATGCGCTTGTCGCCACCGACGGCACCTTCGGCGAGGCCGGTGTCGCGGCGCGCCACCGCGTCCACTGCGGCGGCGAACTGCGCTTCTGCCAGCCCGCCCATCTGCGCAATGGAGGCAGTCAGTCCTTCGAGCTGATCGGTGAAGGACCTGACGGTGTGATCGCTCATATTCTTTGTCCGCCTGTGTGCGCCGGGCGCAGCCCGTGATTAGCGGGTGCAGCACATGGGTATGCGACAGTTATATAACAGTTATGCGACAGCAGCGGCAGGGACCGCCGGCGCGATCGGCAACAGGACGGTAAACGTGCTGCCCTCGCCGGCCTTGCTGTCGACCGTCATGCGTCCCTGGTGACGGTTGACGATGTGCTTGACGATGGCGAGGCCGAGCCCGGTGCCGCCCTTTTCGCGGCTGCGCCTCACGTCAACGCGATAGAACCTTTCGGTCAGCCGGGGAATCGCGTCGGACGGGATGCCCTCGCCGTCGTCACGCACGCCGGCCGCGATCATCGACGCGGCGCCGCGGCCGCCGGAGACCGGCGCCGGCGCCAGCGTCACCCAGACATGGCCGCCCTCACGGCCATATTTGATGGCGTTGTGGAGCAGATTCTGGAACAGCTGCACCAGCTCGTCATGGTCGCCAGTGACCGGCGGCAGCCTGGGCGCGGCGGTCAGTTCGAGCGCAATGCCATCGATCTGGGCGAGCGGGCTGAGCGCCGCGAAGGCCTCGCGCACGATTGCTTCCAGCGAAACACTACCGGACGGGCGCACATGTTCGTTGAGTTCGATGCGGGTGAGCGAGAGCAGATCCTCGATCAGCCGGCGCATGCGTCCGGCCTCGACGCTCATGATATCCAGGAATCGATCGCGCGCCTGGGCGTCGTCGCGGGCATGGCCCTTCAGCGTGTCGATAAAGCCGGAGACCGCGGCGAGCGGCGTGCGCAATTCGTGGCTCGCATTGGCGACGAAGTCCGCCCGCATCTGCTCGGTGCGCTTCGCCGCCGTCAGGTCGTGCAGCAGAAGTGTCGTGACCGGCGGGCGCGACGACAGGCGGCGGACATAGGCCATATAGTGCCGCTCGACCGGCACCGGCATGTTGAACTCCACCGTGGAATCCTCGCCCGTCGCAGTGGTGTGGGTGATCGCCTCGAGCACCGCAGGTGTGCGCAGCAGGAGCGAGATGTGCTTGTTCTCGGGGCCGACGCCGATCACCGTGTACATCGCGCTGTTGGCGAACAGCACGCGGCCCCCCTCGCCCAGCAGCATCAGCGGATCGGGAAGATGCGCCAGAACCTCGCGCGCCAAAGGACTGAGAAGGGCCGCGGCGGCATCGGTCAGGCCCGTCTGCGGTGCGAGAAATCCGGCTGGCCGGCCGCGCACGAAGAGAGAGAGCAGAAGCGCCGCGGCGGCGACTAACGCCACCACGATCCACAACGCCGTCCAGCCCCGCCACGTCAGCAATGCCGCGCCCAGCACAAGGCCGATGAGGCCCGGCCAGAGCAGGCGGGCAAGTTCGGTCCAGAATGTCTGCGTGCGGTTCATGCGACCCTTGAAAAGAGGGCGATCATAACCGCTTTCGTGACAGTTCAGCCTCGCCGCATCAATCCATTCACATCTGCATAGCTCAGCGGCCCGCCCGTCATCGGCTCGGAGCGGCCGTCCGCGAGGAAGGCTTTGGCGAGCGTCAGCGTCTCGCCCTGTATCACCTTGCCGATACCTGAACCGGCCGACAGGCGGCGCACACCGATCTTCTCGAGCGCGGCACCGTCGGGCAGGCCTTCGCGTGCCAGGCAGTTGAGCGGCAGGACCACGTCCTTCACCATCCGCGTCAGATCGGCGAGGTCGGTCAGTGCGGGAACGAAGATCGAGTCGGCGCCGGCGGAGCGGTACAGCGCGGCACGGCGCACGGTTTCGCCATAAGCCTTCTCGGCCGCAACCAGCTGGAACAGATAGGTGTCGATGCGGGCATTGACCCAGAGCGCTGCGCCAGCCTTGGCGCAAGCGGCTTTCAGGTTCTCGATCTTGCGTGCCAGCAGATCGGGCGCGTCGTTGCCGTCTTCGATGTTGATGCCGACCGCACCCGCCTCGATCACCCGACCGACAGTCTTGGCCGCGGCAGCCGCGTCCTGAGCATATGCGCCCTCGATGTCGGCAGAGACGGGCACCGAGACCGTCTTGACGATCTCGCGGACCGTCGCGAGCAGGGTCTCGAAGGGCAGAAACTGGCCGTCCGAGTAGCCGTGGCTCCAAGCGACCGCGGCGCTCGATGTCGCGATGGCCTTGGCGCCAGCGTGTTCGACGATGCGCGCACTGCCGGCATCCCAGGCATTGGGAAGGATCAGAAGTTTCGGTCCGCCATGCAGGGCGGCAAACGTCTTGGCGCGTTCGGCGATGGTCATGCGGATGCTGCCTTCCTTGTTCGTTGCGAATGGCGCGCTTCGTGATCGAGCAGCCAGCGCTTGCGCGCGATGCCGCCGCCATAACCGGTCAGCGAACCATCGCTGCCAACGACGCGATGACAAGGCACGACAACGGCGATCGGGTTTGCACCGTTTGCAAGACCGACAGCGCGCATCGCCTGCGGCTTGCCGAGCCGGCGGGCAAGTAAGCCATAGCTCGTCGTCGATCCGACCGGGATACGGCGCAGCATCGCCCAGACGGCGCGCTGGAACTCGGTGCCGGCGCAATCGGTCTTGATGGAGTCCAATGCCGCGACATCGCCCCTAAAGTAGTCCGCGAGCCTTCGCGACAGGCCGAAAGGATTGGCGGTCTTAGTCATTGTCTCGCCGGCGAAGCGACGCTTGAATTCGGGTCGCCAGCGCTCCGGCTTGTCGGCGAACTCGAGCATGCGCAGGCGGCCACGCGCATCAGCAACCAGAAGCAGCTTGCCGATCGGCGTGTCGACACGATCGAGAAACAGGTCTTCAGACAAGTTCGGAATCCGCCGTCCACAGATGCTGCGCCGCGTAGGCGCGCCAGGGCCGCCAGATTTCCGCGCGCGCCAGAAGCGCCTTCGGCGTCGGGCGGCGGCCGCTTTCGGCGACCAGCGGACTGCGCAGCAGCGCCACATCGGCGGCCGGGAATGCATCGCTGTCGCGCAGCGCGCGCAACGCCCAATACTGCGCCGTCCAGGGACCGAAGCCGGGAAGTGCCAAGAGCTTGGCGATGGTTTCCTCATAGGATCCCACGGGCTCGATCAGTTTCGGATCGGCGGCAACGGCTTGCGCCAGGGCATTGAGCGCCGCGATCCGCGCCTTGGGCATGCCAAGCGCCGACAGATCGGCGCGCGCCATGCGTGCAGCGGACGGAAAGACATGCGTCAGGCGCTCGTCGCCGCTCGCGTCGGGCGCGAGACGCTGTCCCGCCAGCGGCACCAGCTTCTCGGCGAGCCTGCGCGCGCCGGTGACGGTGATCTGCTGGCCGAGGATGGCGCGCACCGCGAGTTCGAAGCCGCACCAGGCGCCAGGCGTGCGCAGGCCCGGCCTTCGCGCGATCAAGGGCGCCAGCGCCGCATCGCCAGCGAGATGGGCGCCGATCGCCGCGATGTCGGCGTCGAGATCGAACAGCCGACGCAAGCGCGCCACGATAGCGAGCAGTGCGGTGACGCGCGGGAAACGGATCGTCGCGTTCAGATGGTTCTTGCCGGGCTCGACCGTCACGCTGCCGAAGACGCCATCAATTTCGACGGTGCGGCTGTAACGATTCTTCTCGACCAGTTCGACGCCGGAAATCGCGCGCGCGGCGAGGAAGGCGAGGATCGCGTCCCAATCATAGGGCGCGCGATAACCGAGCCGCAGCGTGACACCCGAGGAAGACCCCGCGCCCTGGCGGCGCAATTCGCGCGGCGGGCGGCGATAGAGTTTCTTGAAGGTATCGTTGAAGCGGCGGATGGAACCGAAGCCGGACGCATCGGCGACCGCCACCATGGAAAGCCGCGTCTCCTGGATCAGCTGCTTGGCGAACAGCACGCGGCGCGTCTGGGCCACTGCGATCGGCGGCGCGCCGAGATGCTTGTCGAACAGCCGGCGCAGTTGCCGCTCGCCGACGCCCAGCCGCTCGCACAATTGCGTGAGCGAGGCATCGTCGCCGTCGAGCTGGCCTTCGGCGATCAGCGACAGCGCGCGCGACACGGTGTTCGACGTTCCGCGCCAGGCGGCGGCATCCGGCGAGATCTCGGGGCGGCAGCGCAGACAGGGGCGGAACCCAGCCGCTTGCGCCGCCGCAGCGCTCGGCCAGAAGGTCACGTTCTCGCTTTTGGCCGGGCGCGCCGGGCAGATCGGGCGACAATAGATTCCGGTCGTCTTCACACCGACGAAGAGCCGGCCGTCGAAACGGGCGTCGCGGGTGGCGAGGGCGCGATAGCAGACATCGTGCGGGGGCATATCCATGGTGCTTATTATGACGGAAGCGCCGTACCGATGTGGCCATTTTCGGACGCCAATGGCCACGCTGTTGACAGAGTCTTGTACATACCACACCTTCTAAAAAGCGCCGGCGCGTCAAAAGTATAAGGACCGGAGCCGAAGGGTGGAGAGCAGAGAATGGCGGAGGCTGTGCAACAGCCGCCTGTGAGCTTGGGTACGAAGCTCGTCTACGGC
>DATEZM010000188.1:0-4192 GCA_035255625.1 Rhizomicrobium sp.
TGGTGATGACGCGGCTGGACGGCACCGCCAAAGGCGGCATACTGGCGGCACTGGCGCAGAAATATGCTCTGCCCGTCCACTACATCGGGGTCGGCGAAGGCGTCGACGACCTGCAGCCGTTCAACGCGGCCAATTTCGCCAAAGCTCTGACGGGAGCACGATGAATCCGCAAGTCCGCCGCCTCTTACTCGACTTGGGACCGTTGGCCGTTTTTTTTGCGGCCTTCGAACTCAGTCATCACAACATCATTCTCGCGACGGAAATTTTCATTCCGACGATACTGGCGTCACTCGGTATTGGCTTTTGGCTGGAACGCAAGCTATCCCCGATGGCGATCGTCACGGCGCTCATGGTGACAGTGTTCGGCGGCTTGACCATCTATTTCAACGACGCGACCTTCATCAAGATGAAGCCAACCGCGTTCTATCTGATGTTTTCCGGCATCCTGCTCGGCGGGCTGGCCTTCAACCGGCTGTTTATCAAATACGCATTGTCCTTCGAATTCGAGATGCCCGAGAGCGCCTGGCGCACGCTGACCTGGCGCTGGGGGCTGTTTTTCCTGGGGCTGGCGATGCTCAACGAGATCGTGTGGCGCAACTTCACGACGGGGCAATGGGTGATCTTCAAGGTCTGGATCACCATGCCGCTGGTGTTTCTGTTTGGCCTCGCCCAAGCGCCGACGCTGATGCGGCACATGCCGCAGGACAAACCCGCCGAGTGATCGCTAGGCGGGCGGGAAATTCCCGTTCTGTCCCGGCGGATTGCCGAACGGTGCGAAGGTCGGCACGCCCCGCACCTCGCGCCAATGGCCGAGCGCCCAGTGCACGCTGGGGAATGCAATCTCCGTCCACGGAATATCGTCCCACGCGAACAATTTGACCTCGAGACTTTCCTCGCCTGCGCCAAATTGCTCCACGTCGAGGCGTGCGCGATACATGAGTTGCACCTGGCTGAGCCTTGTGACCGAATACACGCCCAATAGGCCTTCGATCACGATTTCACACAGAGCTTCCTCGCGCGCTTCGCGCCGCGCGCCGTCCTCCGGCGTCTCGTTTTCCTCGAGGTAGCCGGCCGGCAAGGTCCACAACCCCTTGCGTGGTTCGATCGCGCGACGGCAAAGCAACACGCGACCGCCGACGCTAACGACCGAGCCCACAACGATTTTCGGATTTGTGTAGTGGACATGGCCGCAGTCGCCGCAGACATAGCGCTCCGTCGTGTCTCCTTCCGAAACACGGCGGACAAAGCGCGGATGGGGCGGCGGCGGGATGTTGCGCTTGATGTCGGCCATCGGTGCGCCCAAGTCTGGCGCGGCGAAACAAAATAGCAATCCGAATCTTTGCGTTGCCAATGACGTCGCAAACGCGTTAGAGACAGTTGTGACGGGGCTTGGGGACGTCTAGTCTTTTCTCGAACGTGCGACCCGGCTATGGGTGCCTGACAATCGCGACAGTGCGACCAACGTCTGCCGATTGTTTTACGGGGTGGTGAATGACGAAGGGTCAGCGCAAGACGAACGGCAGTTTCACACTGTCGGACTCGCCCTCCCATCTCCTGAAGCGCTGCGCGCAATTCTTTGGCGATCTCTATGCACACGAGGCGGGCTCGACCGAGTTGACCAAGCAGCAGTTCACGCTGCTCGCGGCGCTCGAGCACAATGAAGGCGTGAGCCAGACCGCGCTCGTCGAGATCACGGGCATCGACCGCTCGACGCTGGCCGAGATGGTGCGCCGTATGCTGGAGCGCGGATTGCTGTCGCGCGAGCGCACCGAGGAAGACCAGCGCGCGAATTCTGTTGCGATCAGTCCGTCCGGCCGCAAGGCGCTGCGCGCCGCGCGCACCGCATCGGAACGGGCCGACAAGGCGCTGCTCGATCCGCTGCCGCCCGTCGAGCGCCAGCGGTTCGTCAAGCTGCTCGCCATGGTCGCGTCTGCCGGAGAGGCTTTTGGCGAGAACGGCCACGCCCCGAAGGGTCGCGGCCGGCGGCGCAGCCGGGCTTAACCCCCGTCCACCAAACGCGAATGCCGAGATTGGCATGCCGCGGCCTCGATAGGCCGTAGCGGCCGGGTTTCCAACGTCGGAAGCCAGTTAGTAAGACGCGGCGCGGGCGATGGCGGGCAGCAGGTCGAGTACCAGACCGTCGGGCGATAACGGTCCGAAGCGGCCGCGCACGATGCCGTGGCGATCGACCACGAAAGTCTCCGGCACGCCGGAGATGCCCCACTCGATGCCGGCACGGCCGTCGGCGTCGAGACCGACCCGTTCAAAGGGATTGCCGAACTCGTTGAGGAAGGCGCGCGCCGCTTGCGGCTTGTCCTTGTAGGCGACGCCGATCAGGCGGATGCCGCGGGCGCGGGCGAGCTGGGCGAGTTGCGGCGCCTCCTCCCGGCACGGGATGCACCAGGAGGCGAACAGATTGACGAGCGTGACACGTCGGCCATCCGCGACATCCTTCGGTCCGATACCGACCGTCGCCGCATCGAGCGGCGGCAGGCTCAGCGCCGGTGCCGGCCGGCCGAGCAGCGCCGTCTTCATCGCCGCAAGCGGTGCGGGTCGCAGACTTCCAAGAAGGATCCAGCCCAGCGCCAGGAAGATGATCACCGGCAGAACATAGAGAAGCCGCCTCATGGCTTCTCCAGGCGCTCAAGCTGCGCTTTGGCGCGGTTGTAGGCTCGCAACGTCATCGCGGCCGCACCGCCAAGAAGGATGAGCGTGACGGCATATGCTGGCCATACATAGGCCGCGTAGTCGCCCATCGCGAAGAAGCCGCTCATGCCGCACTCCCGAGCAGGAGCGCGCGGGCGCGGCGCTCCAGGATTTCGGTCCGTATGCGGATCGTCCACAGCGTGAAGAACAGCAGTGTGTAGCCGGCGCCGCTGAGCAGCAGCGGCCACAGGAAAACAGCCGAGATCGTCGGGCCGCCAGCGCGGAAGATGCTTTCGCCCTGGTGCAGCGTCGTCCACCAGTCGACCGAGAACTCGATGATCGGCAGGTTCACCGCGCCGACCAGCGCGAGGATGCCGGCGGCCCGTGCGGCACGCGCCTCGTCCTCGATCGCGTTCCACAGGGCGATGTAGCCGAGATAGAGAAAGAGGAGCAGCAGAAACGACGTCAGCCGCGCATCCCACACCCACCAGGCGCCCCACATCGGCTTGCCCCAGAGAGACCCGGTGACAAGGCCGAGCAGCGTGAACACTGCGCCGAGCGGCGCCGCCGTCTTGGCCGCAACATCGGCGAGCGGGTGACGCCACACCAGGCTCACCAGCGAAGCCAGCGCCATCAGGCTATAGGCCATCATCGCCGTCCACGCCGCCGGCACATGCAGGAACATGATTTTTACGGTGTCGCCCTGCTGATAGTCGGGCGGCGCGAGGAGACCGAGAACAAGGCCCGCACCGAGGCACAGCAGCGCCGCGCCGGCGAGATACGGCAGAAGCGTCCCGCTCAAATCCATGAAGCGTTTGGGATTGGCGAGGACGAAGAGGCTCGGCATGGCTGCGATCTAGGAGGTTGACGGGCGGGTCGCAAGCATGGGGGTCATCCTGCGAGGTTGAGCCGCACCGCAGCTGCGGCGGCGAAGGGCGAGAGCAGCGTCGCGGCGGCCGAGAAAGCCGCAAGCAGCAGGAGCGCGCCGCTCGACAATCCGTCAAGCACCGCCTCCACTGCGCCGGCGCCGAAGATCACCGCGGGTGCGAGCAATGGCAGCACGAGCAGCGGCAGGATCAGCCCGCCGCGCCTAATCGCCAGCGTGAGTCCGGCGCCGATCGCGCCCAACGCACTCACGGACGGCGTACCGATCAGAAGCGACAGCGTCAGCATCGCGATCGCGGGTGGCGGCAATCCGAACATCAGGCCCAGAAGCGGCGACAGAAGCGTAAGCGGCAGACCGGTGGTCAGCCAATGCGCCGCGATCTTGGTCGCAGCGACCGCTTCGAGCGATGACGGCGCAAGCGCGATGAGGTCGAGGCTGCCATCGTCGAAATCGGCCTGGAACAGTCGGTCGAGCGAGAGCAGCGCTGCGAGCACGGCTGCGACCCACAACACGCCTGCGGCGACGCGTGCCAGCAGCGCGAGATCGGCGCCGACGCCGAGCGGCACAATCGTCGCGACCGCAGCGAAGAACGCCAGCGCCAGCGCCGCGCTGCCACCGGCGCGCGTTGCGAGACGGATGTCGCGCAGGAGGACGGACACG
>DATEZM010000189.1:0-2807 GCA_035255625.1 Rhizomicrobium sp.
TCCCGCGCCGCCAGGGCCGCCATGCCTATTACGCACTCGCCGGCGCCGACGTCGCTGCGCTGCTGGAAAAGCTGATGAACTTTGCCGAGCGCACCGGGCACCGCCGCACCCGCACCGGCCCGGCTGAGCCGGCGCTGCGCCACGCGCGGGTTTGCTACGACCATCTGGCCGGCGACCTTGGCGTCGCGCTGTTCGACGGATTGATGGCGAAGCGCGTGCTTCTGCGCCGCGACGGCGAGATCGTGCTGTCGCGCAAGGGCGAGGACTTCGTGGCGGATCTTGGCGTCGATCTCGCTGGCGCTCGCAGCGCGCGGCGCGCCCTGTGCAAGGATTGCCTCGACTGGAGCGTGCGGCGCAGCCATCTCGCCGGCAGCCTTGGCGCCGCGCTGCTCGACCAGTTCCATGCGCTGGGCTGGGCGCGCCGTGAGAAGGACAGCCGCGCCCTGCGCTTTACCCCGCCAGGGATGCGCGGGTTCGAGCGCATGCTCGCTTGAGCAGACGCCTCACCGTACCGACTTCATGAAATCACGCACGATCTGCGCGCTCATGCCCATGTCGTTCTCGCCGGTGCGGCTTTTGACGCGGATGTCGATGCGGGCGCCGATCTTGCCTGCCGGCTTGACGCGGATTGCGATGTCCTGGATGAGCCCGAACCAGAAGCTCGTATGCGTCGCCTCGATGGTGCCCTCTTTCTCGTTGTAGGCAACGATATCGAAGCCGGCTTCTTTGGCGCGCTCGAAGCTGCGCCAGAACAGGATGCTCACCGGGTGCACGTCGGCCAGGCCGCGCGGATTGAGCAGCGCGGGATAGGGCCTGATGTCGGGATAGGCCTTCTTCTGCGCTTCTGCGACCGACATACGCCGGCCGCCATAAGTGACGAGCTTCGGGCCGTCATATTCGGGGCCGTTCTGCGCGCCCATCCTGAGCGGCAACAGCGCATCGAACACCGGCGCATTCTCAGAGTCGGTCGAGATGTCGTGGATCGCTGGCGAGGTCAGATAAAGCCGTAGCTGGTTCAGTGGCACTAGGACCAGAACGAGCGAGCCGGCGAGCCCGAGCACGCCGAATTTCCATCCCACGCTCTCGTTACGCGACAGCGCGCGCGCCAGCCACAACCCGCCCGTCGCGGTGCCCGCCAGCCCGACCGCGACGCCGGGCGCCAGGATCGCCAGCCCAGTGGAATAGCTCCACCAACCGGCCGGAACGCCATGCAAGGCCAGCAACGCGACGGCAGCGCCAGCGACAAAGCACGCTAGCGAGACAAAGGCTGCGAAATTCTGCGATCGCATGGGGCGCCAGGTCACTCCGCGGCGGTGGGAAGACGATAGGCGCTGAAGCGCTCGCGCAGCATGGTCTTCTGGATTTTGCCGGTGGCGGTGTGTGGGATCTCGGCGACGAACTGCACGTCGTCGGGTGTCCACCACCTGGCGATCTTGCCTTTGAGGTATTCCAAAATCTCCTCGCGCGAAGCGTTCTGGCCGGGCTTCAGCACCACGATCAAAAGCGGGCGCTCGTCCCATTTGGGATGGCGCACGCCGATCACCGCGGCCTCCGCCACGGCCGGATGTCCGACCGCGATGTTCTCGATCTCGATCGAGGAAATCCATTCGCCGCCCGATTTGATCACGTCCTTGGAGCGGTCGGTGATCGTCATATAGCCCTCGGCATCGAGCGTCGCGACATCGCCCGTGTCGAACCAGCCCTCGGCGTCGAACGCATCGGTGCCTTCGCCGCGGAAATAGCCGTCGACGACCGCGGGCCCACGCACTTTCAGCCGGCCGAACGCCTTGCCGTCGCGCGGCAGTTCCTTGTTCGCGTCGTCGGTGATCTTCATCTCAACGCCGAACACCGGATGGCCTTGCTTACACTTGTAGTCGAGCTGTTTCTCGAACGGCATCTCGGCGACATGGTGCTTGAGCGTGCCGATGGTGCCGAGCGGGCTCATCTCCGTCATGCCCCAGGCATGGATCACCTGAACATTGAATTTACGCTCGAAGGTCTCGATCATGGAGCGCGGGCAGGCAGAACCGCCGATCATCACCCGGTTGAGATCCGGCAGCTTCTGACCGCTCTGTTCGAGATATTGCAGCGCCGTCAGCCACACGGTCGGCACCGCCGCCGTCATCGTTACCTTCTCGGTGGTAAGCAGCTCGCACACCGACGGGCCGTCGAGCTTGGGTCCGGGCAGCACCAGCTTGGCGCCGACCATGGGCGCGGAGAAGGCGAGCCCCCAGGCATTGGCGTGGAACATCGGCACGACAGGCAGGATGGAGTCGCGGCTGCATACCGCCTGCGCATCGGTCTGGGCGCACATCATCGCGTGCAGCACATTGGAGCGGTGGGAATAAAGCACGCCTTTGGGATTGCCGGTCGTGCCGCTGGTGTAGCAGAGCCCGCAGGCCGCCTTCTCGTCGACCTCCTTCCATTCATATTCGCCGCTGCAGCCGGCGATGAATTCCTCATAGGCGACGAGGTTGGGGATGTCGGCTTTGGGAAGGTGCGCCGCATCCGTCATCGCGACATAGAGTTCGACGCTGGGCAGCTTCGGCGCGATCTGCGCCACGAGATCGGCAAAGGTGATGTCGAAAAAGATCACTTTGTCTTCGGCGTGGTTGGCGATGTAGACGATCTGGTCGGGGAACAGGCGCGGGTTCAGCGTGTGATAGACCGCACCGATTCCGGCGATGCCGTACCAGGTCTCGATATGCCGCCAGGTGTTCCAGGCGAGGGTGGCGACACGATCACCTTCCTTGATCCCGAGCCGGTCGAGCGCTTCGGCCACCTTACGCGCGCGCACCGCAATCTCG
>DATEZM010000190.1:0-8402 GCA_035255625.1 Rhizomicrobium sp.
CTGGTAATTGCCATCGTCAAACGCGGTGCAGCAGAACGCTGCACCGCGCCTCATTCGGAAGGAAAAACACATGGGTGCAATTCGAAGAACCGCGCTCGCCGCGAGCCTGTTGCTGAGCACGGTATGCGTCTCGGCGCAGGCAGCAGACCTCACCGGCGCAGGCGGTACAGCGATCTATCCGGTGCTCGCGGTTTGGGCGCAGCACTACAAGGACAAGACCGGTGTCGCCGTCAATTACCAGTCGATCGGGTCGGGTGGCGGCATCAAGCAAATCGAGGCCAAGACCGTCGACTTCGCGAACTCCGACAAGCCGCTGAAGCATGAAGACCTGATGGCCAACAATCTGGTTCAATTTCCCGAGGTCGTCATCTCGATCGTGCCGGTCGTGCATCTTCCCGGCATCGGTGCCGGGCAGCTCGTGCTTGACGGCAAGACGCTTGCCGGCATCTATCTCGGCAAGATCACCAAGTGGAACGATCCGGCGATCAAGGCGCTCAACCCGCACGTCCCGCTGCCGAACATGGCGATCCTCGTGGTCCACCGCTCCGACGGGTCGGGCACGACCTTCAATTTCACCGACTATCTCGGCAAGGTCAGCCCGGAGTGGAAGTCGAGCGTCGGCTCCGACACCGCGGTAAACTGGCCGACCGGTCTGGGCGGCAAGGGCAATGAAGGCGTCGCCGGCAATGTCCAGCAGACGGTCGGTTCGATCGGCTATGTCGAATACGCCTATGCGATGCAGAACCACCTGACCTACGTGGACATGCTGAACGCCGACGGCAAGCGCGTGGCGCCGACCATGGCCGCGTTCCAGTCCGCCGCGGCGAATGCCGACTTCACCAAGGTTCAGGATTTCTATCTGATCCTGACCAACCAGCAGGGCGCTCAGAGCTGGCCGATCACGGCGGCGACCTTCATGCTGATGCGCAAGGACTATGCAACGGACCGCAACCACAATGTCCTGAAGTTCCTCGACTGGGCGCTGCATGACGGGCAGGACGACTCGAAGAAGCTCGACTACGTTCCATTCCCGGACAGCGTCGTCAAGCAGATCGAGGCATCGTGGACCACGAACCTGAAGGCTTGGCCGTAAATCACGGACTGACTTGAACCAGTGAAACCGGGAGAGGGCGGAGTTCTCTCCCGGTTTTCTTTTGCGCGATGTTCAGTTCGGCGGCTCGGCGATCGAGAAGAGATCGCGCTCGCCAATTTCGGCGCTGCGCCGGCGTTCGAGTTCCTGATTGTAGCGGCGAAGCGCATAGGCCTCGGTCATATAGCCGATCACCTTGCGGCTCGCCGTCGATGACAGGACGGGAAGCTGTTCCACCTGCAATTCCTCGAACCGGGCGAGCGCGGTGCGGACGTTCTCGTAAGGCAAGAGGAACGCGTTGGGTCCCGTCACCAGGTCGCGCGCGGTGAGGCCGTCCAGCGCCGGGTCCTGCTTCTTGTCGTGCACCGCGATCATGTCGAGCGCGCCGACATATTCGTTGTCGGCTTCAACGAGAAATACGCGCTTGGCGCTACCCAGCGGATACTGCTCGCGCACGGCTCGCAGCGGCATGCTGGCCGGCACAAGCTTGGGATCGGACCGCATCAGCTTTGCCGTCGTCAGGTCGGCCAGCCAGCCGATGTCATGCGGGCTGCGGATTCCCAGCCCGCGCTGGTGAAACCGCCAGGTCGAGAACGAATAGCCGAAAGTGAGACGCACAATGGTGGACGCGATCACCACACCCACCATCACGCCGATGGTCATGGGAAAGTCGCCGGTGCTTTCCAGCACCAGGAACACCATCGTCAGCGGCGCACCGATGACGGCGGCGGCGACCGAGCCCATGCCCACCATCATCAGGGCGTCGTGCTGGATGCCCAATCGCGGCACCAGGATGGCGGCGACGTCGGCGAAGGCCGCACCGAACAGGCAGCCCAGGAACAGCGACGAGCTGAACATGCCGCCGCGATAGCCCGATCCCACCGAAATGGCGGACCCCAGCAGCTTGGCGACCAGGATGACCAGCAGCGGCACCAGCGCCCAATTGTGATCGAACTGGAACTGAATGGCGCCGTGGCCGCTGCCGAGCACCTGCGGCACATAGAGCGCGATTCCGGTCAGTATGGCCCCGCCCACCATCGGGCGCAGCCATTGCGGCAGCGGCAATCTTTTCAGGCCGCGCTCGGCCCAGGTCACTGCCTGCATCGACAGGATGCTGAACCCCGCAGCCAGCACGCCCAGCAGCGCAAACAGCAGATACACGGACTGCTTGAAGTGGAAGACCTGGCCCACGACGAACAGCGGCTCGGGGTTGATCAGCGTCCGCTCGGTCAACACGGCCGCGAGGGCCGCGATCGCCACCGGGGCTAGCGCGCGGGCCGAGTAGTTTCCCAGGATCAGCTCGAACCCGTAAAAGGCGCCCGCCAGCGGCGCGTTGAACGCCGCGGCGATGGCGGCCGCCGCGCCCGCCGTCACGAACACGCGCTGATCGGAACGGCGGAGCTTGAAATACGCGCCCACCGTCGAGAACACGCTCGACCCGAACTGGCTGTAGCCCGCCTCCATACCGACGGAGGCGCCCGAGGCGTTCGACACCACGGTTGCAAAAACCAGGTTGAGGCTGTCGAGCATCGACATCCGCCCACCATGCAGCGCATTGGCCTCGATCGGGTCGACGATTTCGGTGCGGCGGTAGCGGCTGACGATCAGCGCGATCAGGCCGAGCGCCAGACCGCCCAGCATCGGCACGAGCACGATGCGCGCCCGATCGACGCCGATGCCGGTGCTGAGGCTGTGCCCGTCGGGCAGGTTGAAGCTGATCCGGTGAAAGAGGTCGATCATCCGGTGCAGACCGGCGACCAGCGCGCCGACGATCGCGCCCACCACGCCGCAGATGAAGATCTGGACCGGCTCGCTGGATCGCAGATCGCGCTGAAATCCTGCCGCCAACAGGCGCAGGGCTCGCAGCGCCTCCGCCAGCCGGAGCACGCGCGCGCGCGATCGATCGAGGCTGGCCATTAACGACAACGGAAATCCACTTCGTTCGACAGAGCCTGATTCTGCATGTCGATCATGTTTATTTTTGGCCCTGTGTTCCACCACAGGGCGGCGGCAGATTCCAGTCCGCCGCGTTCGTTGCCTGCGATCGGCTTGTTCGTCGCGCGGCAAGCTGACGCCACCCACGCGGGCAACGCGGTCTTTCGCACGGATCACTTTGCGGACCGCAGCGTTTTCTTCTGACTGCATCCGAGGAACACGTCCCCAGATGTGTCCTCGTTTCAGGACGGTACCCTTCAAGGTCGCCGTCCAATGTTGGGCCGGAGTCCACGCGGTTTCCCCCTCCCCGCGGCTCCGGCCTGACTTTTTTTTCGGACAAACGCATTGCCGCCCACCAACCCAATGCTTTTGTCCGCATGCCGGCGCGCGAACAGGGTTGGCGTGGCGGCTGTTCGCGCGCCGGCAACAAAAGGGAGTCCGCATGGCGGTCCGCAAATAGGGTTGGCGTGGCGGCTATTTGCGGACCGCCAAGAAAAAGAGCCCGCCACTATAAAACCTCAAAGCCAACGCGCCCCGCTGTTCTTGCAACACAGTCCCGCCGTCATCGCACTTGAAGCTGCGCGGATCGGGGCCATCTGAACCAAACCCTTGGGAGCATGACGGTGGATTGGATCCTTGCGCACTATTCATATTGCCTGTCGGCGGTGTTCGCCGCCGCCGCGCTGGCGCATCTGCTGGCACCGCAGACGATGCGCGAGCGTCACGCCCGCTGGCGCTTCCCGCGCGGCTATCGCGAGGTGACGGGTGCGCTGCTAGCGCTGGCCGCTATCCTCAACGCCTTCCCCATGACGCGGCTGGCCGGCCTCGGCATCGCCGCGCTGGCGCTGTTTCTCTCGGCGACGACGCTGCTCTATCGCAGGCGCTATGGCACGGCCATGCCGCTCATCGTGTTATTGTTCGCGCTGATCCCGGCTTCGCTCTCCGCACCTGTTTGACCCCGTGAGACGCACCGCATGATCGGCGTCAGACCCAGGAATCGAACTCATGCGCGACGTCGTGCGCCTTGCACCAGGACCGGAACGCGTCGACCGCACCCAACTGGCCGGTGAACTTCTCGCGCAACAGTTCGAAAGCGAGTCGGGGCAGCGTGGCCGGCTCGACGCGCACCCAGAATTCGTAGTCGCCGTCTCCCCATATTTCGGTGACCGTTGGTCCAATATCCTGTGCGTCCAATTTGATGCCGCCATCGTCCTCGAGCGTCAGTCGCACGGAGCGGAATTCGGTTCCTTCCTGGCGGGCGATTTCGATCACGCGATCGGCCATGCTCACGATGCCTCCCTTTGCTCTTGGTTCCTTGGATCCTATACCAATGCTCCACGGGACATCGCGGCAATGTCGGCCGGTCGCGATGACCGAAGCATCCGCGATTGAAATCCTGCATTTCGTGAATATCTGACTCTGATTCCGCCGGTCTCGGCTCGCTACGGGATCGCGCAAACGGATTGGAACGCTCGATGATCGACGTCAGACCCTTCTCCAGCCTCGGCCATGCCGATCATGGCTGGCTCAATGCGCGCCATCATTTCTCCTTCGCCGACTATCACGACCCGTCGCGAACGGGGTGGGGCGGCATCCGCGTGTGGAACGACGACGAGATCGCGCCGAAGTCCGGCTTCCCGCCGCATCCCCATGCCAACATGGAGATCGTGACCTATGTGCGCAAAGGCGCGATTACGCATGAGGACAGTCTGGGCAATCGCGGCCGCACGCCGGCCGGCGACGTCCAGGTGATGAGCGCGGGCACCGGCATCCGCCACGCCGAATACAATCTCGAGGACGAGACCACGACGCTGTTCCAGATCTGGATCGTGCCGCGCGCCGGCGGCGGCGCGCCGTCCTGGGGCGCCAGGCCGTTTCCCAAGGACGACCGCGCCGGCAAATTCGTCACCCTGGCGAGCGGTGTCGATGGCGATGCCGACGCGCTCCCCATCCGCGCTGATGCCCGCGTCGCCGGCGCCACGCTGAAAGCCGGCGATACGACGGAGTACAATCTCGGCGCCGCGCGCCACGCCTATCTCGTGCCGGCCGCCGGATCGGTCGAAGTCAACGGCGTGAAGCTCGCCTCGCGCGACGGCGCCGCGATCTCGGGTGTCGATGTCTTGACGGTGAAGGCGCTGGAAGACAGCGAAGTCGTGCTGGTGGATGCGGCGTAGGGGCCAGCGTCACCCTCGCCCCCGCGAAGCGGGGGAGAGGGCAGGGTGAGGGGGTGGCAAACGAGAGAGGCGCTCTAGCGGCTCAAGTTGATCGTCGTTCCCAATTCGTCATCCGCTAGTGCGTCCGCACTCCCAAGCCGGCCTATGCGCCAGCAGTCTACGCAGACCTGGATTGTCCTTTGGCGGTCGGGCCAGCTCCGCCATGAACGCATCCCAGCGCGCATCGTCGAGCTGAAATACGCGGCGATCAATGGGCTCTTCGGGGATGTTAGTCATGGCACAGTCCTCGGACCTTCTTTTGAGAGCTGCCCTTCTAGCGAAAGCGGGAATCCAGTCTTGTCGGCCGGCTAAGTCCCCTGGGTGCCCGCCTTCGCGGGCATGACAATTGAGGAATTGGCACGAATAACCCTCGCTGACATTCTATCAGAAATATTTTTTCCTCCACCCCTTGAACTCCTAGTTGTGTATCATATTTACCACTATCATGATGCACGAAAGGGACAAGGCGTTGTAGGAAAGCAGGGCGCGAGAACAGACAGGGCCGGGTGCAAGCTCGTGTGCACCCGTGCGAAATCCGGAAGAGTGGGTCGACCCGTCGGCCGATGCGCTGCGGCGCGTGCGCGGGATCGTCTCGTCCGGGTTTCGCGAGGACCGTGGCGGTGGCGCGAAGGTGCCGTGCGATCGACCGCTTGCCCGCGGTCGTTGGCCGGCCGGCCTGCCCGCGCGATCCGGGTCGACCGTCGTCGGCGCGCCTCAGCCCCAAACGCTCCGGCATCGCGCGCTTGCGGCGCTTCGGCTCATCCGGAGCGCAACACCTACGCCGCGATCCTCACCGGCATGGCCTCGAAGCCTTTCACGAAGTTCGAGTTCATCCGCTTCGGTTCGCCGACCACCTCGATCTTCGGGAAGCGGCGAAGGATTTCCTCCCACATGATGCGCAGCTGCATCTCGGCCAGGCGCATGCCGACGCAGCGATGGATGCCGAAACCGAAGGAGACGTGCTGGCGCGGCCGCTCGCGATCGATGTGGAATTCGTCCGGCCGGTCGATCGCATCCTCGTCGCGATTGCCCGAGACGTACCACATGACGACCTTCTCGCCCTTCTTGATCTTCTTGCCGCCGATCTCGGCATCTTCGAGCGCGGTGCGGCGCATATGGGCGACGGGGCTCTGCCAGCGGATGATCTCGGGCACCATGCTCTCGATCAGCGCCGGATCGGCGCGCAACTTGTCGTATTGCTCGGGATGCTGGTTCAGCGCCAGCAGCCCGCCGGTGATCGAATGGCGCGTGGTGTCGCTGCCTGCCACGATCAGGAGGATGACGTTGCCGAGATATTTTTCCGGCGAATCCCGGAATGTCGCCTCGTTGTGGCAGAGCATGGAGATCAGATCGCGCTGTGGCGGCTTGGCAAGTCGCTCGTCCCACAGCGCGGTGAATTTGGCGAAAATCTGGAAGAACTCGATCTGGCGCTGCTCTTCCGACTCGACGACGCCGCCGGGCTCGGGGCGCGCCAAAATAAGGTCGGAGGCGCGGGGCAGCAGGCGACGCTCCTCGAACGGAAAGTCGAACAGCGTCGCCAACATCTGGCTGGTCAGTTCGACCGCAACCTTGTCGACGAAGTCGAAGGTCTCGCCGCGCGGCAGCTCGTCCAGGATTTTGGTGGCGCGCTCGCGGATCAGCGGCTCCAGCACGACGAGGCTCTCGGGCGCGAACATCGGTGCGATCACCTTGCGCTGGCGATCGTGGTCCGGCGGATCGAGCGAAATGAAGCTGGTCTGCTCGCGCGATTGGGGGCCGTCGAAGATAGTGATGCCGCCCAGCTCGGAATCGGAGGAGAACACGCGATGGTTGCTGTCGACCGCGATGATGTCGCGGTGCTTGGTGACCGACCAATAGGCGCCGAACTCGCTCTGTGCGGTGTGATGGACGGGGTCTTCCTTGCGCAGCCGTTCGAACCAAGGCCACAGCGTGTCGCCGCGGAACAGCTCCGCATCGCTGACCTGGAACTTGTCGAGCGGCGTGGTATAGGCCAGCGCACGGGCTTCTTCGGCGCGGCGCTTGAGAACATCCTGCATGGCGTCACCCCTTTAACCCGCGCATGAGACCAAGGCGGGCGCGCCGGCGCAAGGGTGTCAGGCGTTCCAGGTCGAGGCGACGTGCTCGGGATCGTCCTGCGCCTGCCGCTCATGCACCAGGAAGCTGTAGTAGCCGCAATGATTGTCGCCGGGATAGGAACGGCAGATCTCCGGTCGCGCATCATAGATCGTGCAGCACCGCTTGTCGGTATCGAAGAACCGGCAGATTTTTCCGAAATGCGCGTCGGCCTTGCGCCGCATGGCGTATGGCGCGTCGCCATCGACCTTGGTGAACTTGTGACGCGCCGCCTCGAACGAAAGCCCGAAATGCTTCGCCAGCCGGGTCACGTCGCGTGCGTTGAGTGGGATGAGCGGATAGGAGCAGCAATAGCCGGGACACTTCGTACAATCATAAGCCATAATTCGCCGCCACCTGTTGAGGGCCTTCGATAGCGGATTTGTTTCCATCGACAAAGCCTTTCATGCGGCTATGCCAACGCGGTTGCGCGCGATACAGTTTCGCATGACAGTTTTCAGACAAATTGCTCTCGCAGACATCCGCCTGCGCGCCGTCGTCGAGGGTGCGGGTCCGCTCGTCATGATGGTCCACGGCTTTCCGGAGTCCTGGTTCTCGTGGCGCCATCAGATGACGCCGATCGCCGAGGCCGGCTTCACCGCCTGCGCCATCGATGTTCGCGGCTATGGCGGCTCTGACAAGCCACGCGCCGTCGCCGACTACGCCATGGAGCGCATGGTGTCCGACGTCACCGGCGTGATCGAGGCGCTGAGCCCCGGCAAGCCCGCGATCATCCTCGGTCACGACTGGGGCGCACCGATCGTGTGGAACACCGCGCTGATCCGTCCCGATCGCGTCCGTGCGGTCGGCGCCCTGTCGGTGCCTTATACCGGTCCCGCCGCGCGGCCGTTCACCGAGATCTTCGACGAGATCTTCACGAAACGCGGCAAGTTCTTCTACCAGGCCTATTTCCAGAAAGCGGACGTGCCGGAAGCAGAGGCCGAGGCCAATCCGCGCGACTTCCTGCGCAAATTCTACTACGCGCTTTCCGGCGACGCGCCGGACGGCATTTGGCCGAACAACAAAACGTCGGAGATGAAACTGCTCGACGG
>DATEZM010000191.1:0-10090 GCA_035255625.1 Rhizomicrobium sp.
CAAGCTGATTCTCTGGTTTCTTATCCCGCTCACCGTACTTCTCGTGCAATGGCGCGGCGATTTTGCCGGCAGTCTTCGGGCGGCGGGGTTTCGCTCGTTCTCGACCAAGATGTTTTTGCCAGGATTGGCTGCGCTGCTGGCAGAGGGTGGAACACTGATCGCGTACGGCGCGCGGCTGCCGACCGGGTTCGACTTCGGCCCGCTTGCGCTTTCGGCGCTTGTCGCGCCGTTCGCGGAAGAACTCCTATTCCGCGGTTATCTGGTGAACGAATTGGCGGCTTCGGGCCTGAGCACGGCTCGCGCCTTTGTCATGGGCGGCCTGTTGTTTGGGCTTGCACACCTCGGCAACGTACTGCACCAACCGCCGGCTTCGATGCTGGCTGAGGTCGGCATTACGGCCGCGGGGGGCATGTTGTTCGGCTGGACCTTGCTGCGATTCGAAGGCTCGCTGTGGGCTGCGTTTGCGTTTCACGCCGGTCTCAATCTGCCGTGGGACGCGTTTGGCGTTGATCAAACCGCTATCGGGGGCATGACCGGCAATATCGCGCGTGCAGCCGGTGTCGTAGCTGGGATCGTTGCCGTTCGCCTGCTGACGCGACGGCGCGCGCGCACCTGAGTGTCGCTTGCATTGTCGGGGATGGCGACGGATAGCGCGATCGTGGCACCGCAGTGACGTTCTGCGCCGATCAATCTCGGCGCGATTTCGCTTCGTAAAACTGGGCACTTGAGGATAAGAGAGCGTATGGAACCCAAGCGGCTAGCCTCGCTCGATGCCCTTCGCGGCATCGCCGCACTTTCGATCGTATTTTGGCACTGGCAGCATTTTTTCGCCGTCGGCGGTGACGATGCGCCGTGGACCCGCGAGTCGCAGCCGCTCTTCTGGCTTTTCAAGCCGCTTTATCTCCAGGGATGGGCGGCGGTGGATATCTTCTTCTGCCTTTCCGGCTTTGTGCTTTTCTGGCTTTACGCCGATCAAGTGCGCGAGGGCCGCGCGAGCGCGGGGCGCTATGCCATGGCGCGATTGGCGCGGCTTTACCCGCTCAGCCTTGCGATGCTGCTCGCAGCGGCGGTGTTGCAGTGGCTCTACTGGCGCCAGAACGACGACTTCTTCATCTATCAGAACAACGATGTCCTGCGGTTCGTTCAGAACCTCTTTCTGGTGCAGGCATGGTGGGGCGTGCCGGAGCAAAGCTTCGATGGACCCGCCTGGGCCGTGTCCATGGAGGTGCTGCTCTATATCGGTTTCTTCGTACTTTGCCGGTTGGGCCTGAAAGCGGGATGGGGATCGCTCGCGATAGCGCTGGCCGGCGCCGCGGTCACGTTCTTCAACGAGCATCTGGGCCGTGCGCTGATGGGATTCTTCATCGGCGGCTGCGCATTTCAGGTTTGGCGGACGCTTCGCACGACACAGTCGTCACGGCGCGTTGCTCATGCACTCGGGCTCGCTACACTCGCGGGCTGGTCCGGCTTGTTTTTCTTTCTGTACCGGAGCGCCGGCTTCCTCGGCGGCGGCGAGGGCAATGCAGGGTTTCTGATCGGATTCGATCTGGTGCTGTGTCCGGTGACCGTGCTTTGGCTGGCGCTATCGGAGAGTTCGGCGCAGCGCAGCGCGAGCGCGCCCGTCCGCGGTCTCGTATTTTTGGGCGACATTTCCTTCTCGACTTACATGATTCACTTTCCGCTGCAGCTCCTGCTGGCGCTGATCGCGTCCACATACGATATCGAACCTGCATTCTTCATGCAGGCATGGGTGATGGGCGCGTTCTATGCGGTTCTGATTGTGCTTGGCTGGCTCAGCTATCGCTTCTTCGAACGGCCGGCCCAGACCATGATTCGCGGTTGGGGCGCTGCGAAATCGCAAATCGCCTAAGCGCGAAGCCGCACGCCGCTCAATTTCCCTTCAACAACTCCACCAAAGTGGTGCCGAGCGCCGCCGGGTTCGGCGAGACGCGGATGCCGGCGGCCTTCATCGCCTCGATCTTGGAGTTCGCATCGCCCTTGCCGCCCGAGATGATCGCGCCGGCATGGCCCATGCGGCGGCCAGGCGGGGCGGTGACGCCGGCAATGAATCCGACCATGGGCTTCTTGGTCTTGTTGCGCTTGATGAACTCGGCGGCGTCTTCCTCGGCGCTGCCGCCGATCTCGCCGATCATGATGATCGACTCGGTCTCGGGATCGCGGAGGAACATCTCCAGCACTTCGATGTGCTCGGTGCCCTTCACGGGATCGCCGCCAATGCCCACACAGGAGGATTGGCCAAGCCCGACCGCCGTAGTCTGCCAGACCGCCTCGTAAGTGAGCGTGCCGGAGCGCGACACGATGCCGACCTTGCCGCGGCGATGGATGTGGCCAGGCATGATGCCGATCTTGCATTCGTCGGGCGTGATCACGCCGGGGCAGTTGGGCCCGATCAACCGTGTCTTCGATCCCGACAGCGCGCGCTTGACCTTGACCATGTCAAGCACCGGAATGCCCTCAGTGATGCAGACCGCGAGCGCGATCTCGGCGTCGATCGCTTCGAGAATCGCATCGGCTGCGAAGGCTGGGGGAACATAGATCGCGCTTGCGGTTGCGCCGGTCGCTTCCTTGGCCTCGCGCACGGTGTCGAACACCGGCAGACCCAGATGAGTCGTGCCGCCTTTGCCCGGCGACGTTCCGCCGACCATCTTGGTGCCATAGGCGATGGCCTGCTCGGAGTGGAACGTGCCCTGGTTGCCGGTGAACCCCTGGCAGATGACGCGCGTATTCTTGTCGACGAGAATGGACATTACTTGGAGCCCTTCACGGCCTTGACGATTTTCTGCGCCGCGTCGGCGAGGTCATTGGCGGAGACGATGGGGAGGCCGCTCTCGGCCAAAATCTTCTTGCCGAGCTCGACATTGGTGCCTTCGAGGCGGACCACCAGCGGCACTTTCAGCGACACTTCCTTGGCAGCGGCGATAATGCCTTCCGCGATGATGTCGCATTTCATGATGCCGCCGAAGATGTTGACCAGGATGCCTTTCACGTTGGGATCGGAGACGATGATCTTGAACGCCGCCGTCACCTTCTCCTTGCTCGCGCCGCCACCGACGTCGAGGAAGTTCGCGGGCTCGCTGCCATAGAGCTTGATGATATCCATCGTCGCCATGGCAAGGCCGGCGCCATTCACCATGCAGCCGATCTCGCCGTCGAGCTTGATGTAGGAGAGGTCGAACTTCGACGCCTCGACCTCCATCGGGTCTTCTTCGTCGAGGTCGCGCAGGCTCAGGATGTCTTTGTGGCGATAGAGCGCGTTGTCGTCGAAATTGATCTTGGCATCGAGGCAGACGACCTGGCCGGTCTTGGTCACGACCAGCGGGTTGATCTCGAGCAGGCTCATGTCCTTGTCCTGCACCGCGGTGTAGAGCGACCGGATCAGTGCGCCGATCTGCTTCGCCTGGTCGCCTTTGAGCTTCAGGGCGGTCGCGATTTCGAGCCCGACATAGGGCGAATAGCCGACGGCCGGTTCGACCTGGAAAGTCTTGATCCTGTCGGGGGTCTTATGGGCAACCTCCTCGATGTCCATGCCGCCTTCAGTCGAGGCGATGAAGGCGACGCGCGAGGTTCCGCGATCTACCAATGCGGAGAGATAGAGTTCGCGGTCGATCGCCGAACCGTCCTCGATATAGAGGCGCCGGACGACGCGGCCATGCGGTCCGGTCTGATGTGTCACCAGCGTCATGCCAAGCATGCGCTTGGCCTCTTTCTCGACGTCCTCGATAGACTTCACCACCTTGACGCCGCCGCCCTTGCCGCGGCCGCCGGCATGGATTTGCGCCTTCACGACCCAGACCGGCCCACCCAGTTCTTTGGCGGCGGCGACCGCCTCGGCGACCGTGAATGCGGCTTTGCCGCGCGGCACGGGGGCACCGAAGCCGCGGAGAACCTCCTTGGCCTGATATTCGTGAATGTTCATGGAGCAAACCTTGGGGTGGCGGAATGCGCGGCACAATAGCAGCCGACCCCTCACGCGCAAGCGAGCCGCGCGGCCTGCTTGCCGCAGGGGTCAGAGGCTCGCGGGCTCTGCACTCATGGCGGACGTGGCGGCCGGCGTGTCGCGAAGCGGATGGCAAGGCTCGCGGCGCGGACGGCCAGCGCCGCGACTGCGAATCCGGCGACGACGCCGATGATGTGATGCCCGCCCTGGATCGGCGTCGCGATCAGGACGAGTCCGTTGATGACGAGTGCGAGCCAGCGAACCACGGCCAGCGGACGCGCATACCAAACCACCAGCAGCGCCAGCACCGCGTGATAGGACGGAAACCCGATCAGTCCCTTGGCGGCTGCCGGCGAGACGTCCCGGTCCATGCGCGAGCAGCGCGACAAGCTCATGCGCATGGCGGCCGTCGAGCGCGAGCGCGAGATGGCGTGAAACGCCGGACGGAAGATCGTAAACACTGAACGCCCCAAAGGACAGCGCGGCGGTCCACACCGCCATCGAGATCGCCGCGCCCACTGCGACCGCAATACAAAGCCGGTAGATCGCTTCCGGCTTGCGCCAGAAGCCGAGACAGAGAACCAGCACGGTGATCTGCGGCAGGACCGAGATGTAGACCAGCTGCAGTCCCATATCGATCAATGGATGTCGGGGCACGACCGCCATCATTGCCGGCCAATCGACGCCCAGGACGCGGTCGACGGCTGCCAGCGTCCCGTCGATGCGCGGGCCCGCAACGGTGAGCAGGAGATAGTTGAGAATGCTGAAAGTTGTTGACATGCCAATCAGGAACGCGGTTGCCATCAGCATCGCAGCGAGGCGCTCGGCCTTGCGGACATAGCTGTAGAAGAGGCCACCGCCCGCACGCGCCGCGGCGAGCACCATGAGCATGCCGTAGGCGCGAACATCGACATCGAAATGTCCGGCTTGCAGTCACGCCGCGTCGACGCAACCCGGCACCGCGACGAGGGCGAACAAGATCATCTGCAGGCGTGCCGTCACGAAACGACTATGCGCGAGATTCCCGCGCATGGTCTATTGTTTGGCTTAAGGAAAAGTTCAGTATCCCGATGAGTCGCCGACGCCGCCATCGAGCGTCATGCCGCTGGCATCTGCAGCCTCCGTGGCGGCGTCCGCGGTCTCGCTGACGCAGACCTGGGCGCGGAACGAGAAGAAGAAGTCGCCGGTGCCATAACGGCGCAGATTGGTGCGCTCGGTGCAGTCCGGAACCGGGATTGCCGGGGCGCATTTGACCATGCCGTCCTTGAAGTGGCGTAGCGCCTCGTGCTCGCCGCATTCCAGAACCTGGCCGTGATCGTAGGTTCCCGCGAGACCCTGATCCGATTGCAGCACTTCGCCGATGATGACCTTCAGATGCGAACCGGGAATGCAGCGCGCGATCTCACCCTCAAAGCCCGACTCGATCCAGGTGTCGCCGATCATGTGCGAGGCGGCATATTCGTGACCCTCGAAGGACACGCATACCGCGTGGATCGACTTGACGACATTGGCTTCCTGCATGTGGCAGACGCCACCATGCACCGCCGCGATCGCGATCGCTCCGCCGCCGTGGTTGTTGTAGTTGATGATCTGGTAGCTGCCGGAATAGACGATCGTCTGCGCACCGGCCTGCGAACCGGCGCTCGCATTTGCGGCCGCGCTTGCCGAGGCTTCGGCAGCGGCGAAAACGTTGACCTTGTTGATCACGATATTCTTGTCGATCACCACGTTCTTGTTGATGTTGATATTTTTGTTGATGTTGATGTTCTTGTTGATGTTGATGGTCTTGCTCGGGGGCCGCGGACTGTTGTGGCCGCCCATGTTGGGACAGTTCGGCGTCGAACCTTGTCCGCCCCCGCCGCCCATATTGCCGGCGATAGCGGGCGAGAGAGGCGCGAGCATCAGGGCGACGCTGGCGAGCGCGGCGATGAGGCGGTTGGTCTGGCGCGGCATGCTATGCTCCTTCGATCCCACTGAGCCGAACGCCGGGCGAACGCCCATGATCCGGACAAGGACATGATGACGGAGCCTTCCGCTTCACGATTTGTGCCAGCGCGGCCGACCCTGGCGGCGCGATCGGCGGCCCGTTTTGGCACAGGCGCCGCATGATTCCACTGTCGGACGAGAATCCGGCGCGAACGACGCCTTATGCGACCATCACGGTCATCGTGCTGTGTGTGCTGGCCTTCCTGTGGGAGCTTGCGCTCGACACGCGCAGGGACGAGGCGCTGACCGCGTTCGGCTTCACGCCCAATGCCTTGACCCATCCGGGCGGCGGGCAATTTGTCGGGCTGGGCCTGCCGGAGTGGACGACGATCTTTACCTCGATGTTCCTGCACGCCGGCTTCCTGCATATCGGCGGCAACATGCTTTATCTCTGGATTTTTGGAAACAACATCGAAGACGCGATGGGGCATGGGAAGTTTACCGTCTTCTATCTGGTTTGCGGCGCTGCCGCGGCCCTCACGCTCGCCGCGATCGATCCGAACTCGCATACGCCGGTCGTCGGCGCATCGGGCGCGATCTCCGGCGTGTTGGCCGCCTATATGCTTCTTTATCCGCGGGCGCGGGTGCATACGCTGCTGACGCTCGGTATCTTCATCTATCCGGTCTGGATCCGTGCGGTGTGGGTGATCGGCTTCTGGTTTCTGCTCCAGCTCGTGACAGCGGCGATCACACCGGCGTCCGAGCCGGGCACGGCGTGGTGGGCGCATGTCGGCGGGTTCGTCGCCGGACTGTTGCTGACTCCTCTGCTCAAGTCCCGGGACGTGCCCTATTTCGGTCCCGTCGATTTCCGCGGTCCCTGGAGTAACGGCTGAATTCGGTCTCCCCGCGCTCCTTTCGAGCTTCGGGAGACACCTTTCGCCCTATGATTCTGCAATGACCCGCCACCCGAAGCCGCGAAGCGGCGAAGGGTGGCACGGTCCTCGCTCTCCTCCTCGTCCAAGCGCCAACCGGCGTTCCGAAACGGGAACGTCACCAGCAACGGGACGACGGGGACATGAAGCACAAGAACAGTCACCTGCTGGTGGGCTACTGGAGCCGCCTGCGCAAGGGTCGCGCCGTCCCCGATCAGACCGACATCGATCCGCGCGCCATCAAGCGCATGCTGTCCCAGGTCTTCATCCTCGACGTCGAGAATCCGCAGCACCCGATTTACCGTCTTGCCGGCACGTCGCTGTGCGAGCGTTTTGGTTTCGAACTCAAGGGTACCGGCTTCCTTGCCCATTGGGAGGCGCAGTCGGCGCTGGCGTTGAGCTCGCTGCTTCGCCAGGCGCTTGCGCTCAAACAGCCATTTTGCCTTTCTTCCGTTGGCGCCAGCGCCGGTTGCGGCATGGTCGAGCTCGAGACCGTCCTGGCGCCGATCAGCTTCAATGGCGGCGTGCCGACCCGCTTCATCGGCATGATCCAGATCCTGGGCGATGCCAGCGCGCTCGCCGGCAAGCCTATCGCCTTTCAACGCCTCGCCGCTTCACAGCTGATCCGCGAAGACGACCCGCTGCCGTCCTACGACAACCTGCCGCCGCCCCCGCCGGTAGGCCCGCCGAGCCTGCGCGACCATCCGCGCGCGCCGCATCTGCGGCTTGTCGTGTCGCAGAACCGGCCCGCCACCGTGCATTTCACGGATGCGGCCGCCATCGACCTCATCGCCACGCTCGGCAAAGGACTTGGCAGACTCGAGCCGGTCTGATTTTTTTGGTCGCAATTCCGGATGGAGTTGGAGCGATAGCGTATCAACGCTCCACACTTCTCATGGAATTGCTCTATGGCTGCGGGTGTTCCGCCGGCGACACGGGCTGCTGGGATGCCGCCGCCGGATCCTTGTCGACCGGGTTATCGATCGGATCGGCGTGCAGGATGGTGCGGTTGAGCTGTGCGCCGGTCTGCTGGCCCTCAAGATACGGCACTTCGTATTTCTCGACCTTCGCGCGGTAGTCCTCGAACGCCGCCTCGTCCTGCGGCAGACGCTTGTCACAGCGGTCGGGAGCCAGATGCTGCGTTTCCTGGCACCACAGATCAAAATTGATAGTCTGCACATTGAGCGGCTGCGCCGTGGCGGGAAGCGCCATCGTCAGAACCGCCAGGATCGCCACGCGTCTCATGCCGCTCATGTTTCCAGCCTACTCCTGAAGGAAACGCGCCGATAGCGCGCTCCGGCCCAAACGCAAACAGAATATGAGCAAAGTGTGTCGAAAATGTCGGCGGGATTACTCCGCCGCCACCGCGCGATCTTCGGCAACATTGATATGGAGCGGCGCCAATGGCGGGCGGCCCAGGATCATATCGGCGGCCTTCTCCGCGATCATGATGGTCGGCGCATTGGTGTTGCCGCTGACCAAGGTCGGCATGACCGAGGCGTCGATCACGCGCAGCCCTTCGATGCCGTAAACCTTGAGTTCGGCATCGACCACGCTTTCGGAATCCTTGCCCATCTTGGCGCTGCCGACCGGATGATAAATGGTCTCGGCGGTCTTGCGCACCCAGGCGTCGATCTGGTCGTCGGTGCGCACATGGGCGCCCGGCCATAGCTCCGGCCCGCGATAGGGATCGAACGCCTCCTGCGCGAAGAGATCGCGCGCGATCTTCACGCCTTCGCGCATGGCGCGGCGGTCTTCCTCGGCTTCGAGGTAGTTGGGCTGGATCACCGGCGCCACCAGCGGATCGGACGATTTGAGCGAGATGTAGCCGCGGCTCTGGGGCCGGAGCTGGCAGACATGCGCCATGTAACCGTGACGGTCGGACCGCTTGCGCGCATGATCGGTCATCAGGGCGGCGATGAAATGGAATTGCAGGTCGGGATTTTCGAGATCCGGCCGGCTCTTCACGAAGCCGCCCGATTCCAGGCCCTGGCCGGTCGCGAGGCCTTTGCGGAACAGCATGTAGCTCAAGCCCGTCTTCATCGCGGCGAGCGGGTTGGACTGGCTGTGCAGCGTGATCGGCTGGCTCGATTCATACTGGATCGAGGCGTCGAGGTGATCCTGCAGATTGCGGCCCACGCCTTTGAGATCGGCGAGCACCGGAATGTCGAAGCGCTTCAGGATCGCCGGATCGCCGATGCCCGAGAGCAGCAGCGTCTGCGGCGAGTTCACTGCACCGCCTGACAGCAGGCATTCGCGCGTGACGGTGACGCGCACCGGCTGCTTGTTCTGGATGAACTCGACGCCGGTGACGCGCTTGCCGTCGAACAGGATACGGCTGACATGCGCGTTGCTCTCGATGGTGAGGTTCTTGCGGTCGATGATGGGCGTCAGATAGCCCTTCGCCGCGCTCCAGCGCTCACCCTTGTGGATGGTGAGTTGATAGGGCCCAAAGCCTTCCTGCTGGAAGCCGTTGAAGTCGCGGGTCTGCTTAAAGCCGGCCTCGACGCCGGCCTGCATGAAGGCGCGGAACAGCGGATTGACCGAGCGGCCATTGGAGACCTTGAGCGGGCCCTCGTGCCCGTGGAAATCGTCGCCGCCATTCTCGTTGCACTCGGCGCGCTTGAAATAGGGTAGCACGTCGGCGAACGACCAGCCTTCGAGGCCGAGCTGACGCCAGCCGTCGTAGTCGCGGGCATGGCCGCGGATGTAGATCATGCCGTTGATCGACGACGAGCCGCCCCAGCCGCGGCCGCGCGGCCAATAGAGGCTGCGGCCGTTGAGATGCTGCTGGCCTTCCGTCTGGTAGTACCAGTTGAACGGGTTCGGCTTCGAAATGAGCGCCGCGACGCCCGCCGGCATGTGGATCATCATCGCCTTGTCGCGGCCACCGGCCTCGATCAGCAGGACCTGGATGTTCGGATCGGCGGAGAGGCGGTTGGCGAGCACGCAGCCCGCGCTGCCCGCTCCGATGATGACGTAGTCATAGGCTTTCATGGCGATGTCCTGATGTTTTCGCTGGGGCGCGACCATAGCCAAAGATGACGCCGGAGTCGCGTTTGACGCGACGGCAGCCGCAGCTTCGGCAACAAAATTGTTTTCCAGAATCGAGAAGGGGGGAGGGCCCCCGCACAAATTTTGAATTCAATTCGGGTTTGGGCACGCCAAGTCTTTGCGCTGTCGCGACAAACGCCGTGGATAGAGGCGCGCGCGAACGTGCATGAACGCACCATCGGGCGACCGTGAAAACACATGGCCAAATCATGGACGCGGC
>DATEZM010000192.1:0-4658 GCA_035255625.1 Rhizomicrobium sp.
ACCTGCGCATGCGCCCAGGTGAATTCCCGCGTCCGCTTGGCCGCCTTTGTCCTGATCGCCGCGATCCGGCGTGTCGCGAAGTTCCGCACGGCTTTGATCCGCACCAAGGACGAAATCACCGGCAGGATCGCACGCGCGAACGCCGGCGGCGCTAGGGTTGACGCAGAAACTGCGAAGCGCGCGCCACTCGCGCGCTTCGCCGCCTCCAGCTCTCCGCTTGGGCCGCACGCGGTCAGCACCGATGTGCCGTCCGGCAGCATCAGATGTTCGGGATGCTTACCGAGTCCGGTGCGAATGAGTCGGCCATTCGCATATTCGCGTCCGCCCACCGCCAGAACCTCTACGATCGTCGCGGCCAGCGCGGTGCCAACCATGCCGTCTTCCATGTCGAGCGCCGGTACCATGTCGACTCGCACGCGATCCGCAGGCGGGCGGCCCTCGCACAATTTCAGCACCACGCTTTCGGTCCCCAGCACGCCGAAACCAACGCCGGTGAGCAGCGACTTGCCGGCCGCCGCCGCTTCATCGTGCATGTCCAGCAATCCGATGACCGACGGTAGATCGTTCGCCAGATCGAGGTAATGCACGCCGGGTTTGCACGCGCGGATGACTGCTGGCGCGGTCTCGCCGAATGCGCCAAGGGTGTTGATCACAACCGCGGGATTGCCGCGTGACAATGCCGCGGCGATGGCAGCCAGCCCGTCCGCTGTCACGGCGCGCGCGCCGGGTCCGAGCGTACCGGCCAGCACCTGCAGGCGTCCCGCATCGCGTCCAACCAGCACTAGGGACGACGACGCCAGCTGCGCCGCTACTGCGGCGCCTGTGCGTCCTGCCGCGCCGAGAATCCAGATCTCGCTCACCGCTTTGCGCACCGGTCAGGAAGCTTTGTCATTCGTCGAAGGTCCGTGGCATGGTCACCGTATCGATCCTGTGCGATCACTCTAATACGAATACTCTCGCGAGAGCAATATGTCGTCGATCCGTCTTTTTATCCTATCGTCGTTCGACGCGTTCGGTCCGATGCACGGCCATCGCCTGCGCCTTGTCGCGGAGAAGATGAAAGTTCCGCTGTGGACCGACATCTCAGTCGGCGCCGTCTATGGAGCGATGAATCGGCTCGCCGCCGAAGGCCTGCTGCGCGAGGCGGGTAGCGAGCAGGAGGGCAACCGGCCCACCCGCCAACTCTACGCCATCACCGAAGAGGGGCGCCGCACGCTCGACGTGCTGCGGCGCGAGGGCTTGAGCGAATTGTCCCTCAAACACGATCCGTTCGATCTCGCCCTGACGCTTGTGGATTCGAAGATCGTGAAGTCCCTGCCGTCGATCCTGGCCACAAGGCTGGCGACTTTGCGCGCCGTGCTGGTGGAGAGAAAGCGCGCGATCGAGGAGGCCAAGCCCAATATCGGCTTGGCCAAGCAATGGGCGCTGCGCCATACCGAGTACCGCCTCGAAGCGGAAATTGCCTATCTCGACGATCTCATCGCTGTCACGAAAGATATCATCGTCGACGAGCGTAGCGCCGCACACGGCAAGCCCAAGGCGCGGTGAGCCGCGGATAGAACGTCGCCCGACATCATCTCGCCGCCTGGCGCAACGCGTCGGCGAAGCGGCGGAGCTGATGGCTAAGCGCAGCACGCTCGGCTTCGCTCCAATCCACGAGAACTTTGGACAGCAGCCGGCGGCGGGCGGCCGCGATCTTGCGCACGATATCCTTGCCGCCAGGCATCAGGCACGCGCTGCGGCTGCGGCGGTCGTGATCGCTTTCCTGGCGCGCGATGAGGTCGAGGCTTTCCAGCTTGGCGAGCTGGCGGCTGACGGTGGTGTGGTCGCGCCCGACGAGATCGGCGATCTGCGCGACGGCCAGCGGGCCGCGTGCACCCAGGGCGACGAGCAGCGGAAACAGCGCGCGGTCGAGATCGACGCCGGCCTCGCGCAGCAGCGCTTCGTCGCGCCGCGGGCTATTCAGCAAGCCGATTAGGTCGACCAGTGCGTTGGCCAGGGGCTTCAGATTATGTGTATTTTGCACCTTTACAGCGGTCCTCCAGCATTCCATATTGCGTGTATGATACACGCATCCAGGGTGTTCGTCATCGTCGGCAGCATGCGTGCCCGGCGGATTTGTCCGCCGATCGCCGCTTGGGTCGCTGGAATCGGCCGCACCGTCCTCAGAGCAGGGGTTGAGGTGGTGGACCTCAAGGACTGGCCGCTGCCGATGGACGACGAGCCCGGCGTGCCGGCGGCGCATCCTTACGAAAGCGAACAGACCCAGGCCTTCAGCCGGAAGATCGTTGAAGCAAATGCGTTCGTGTTCGTGACGCCGCAATACAACTGGGGCTATCCCGCGCCGCTGAAGAACGCGCTCGATCATCTCTACAAGGAATGGTCCGGCAAGCCGGCGCTGATCGTCACCTATGGCTCGCGCGGCGGCAACAAGTGCGCCGCTCAGCTCCGCCAGGTGCTGGAGGGTCTGCACATGCGCCCGGTCGCGACCGCGCCCGGATTGAAGCTGACCAAAGATCGTATCCAGGCCAACACCGGCACGATCGATCCGGCGGCGGTGTTTGGCCGGCACGAGCGCACGCTGCGGCGCGCTTTCTTCCAATTGCAGTCGGCTCTGGCGAGACCGGATAAGCGAAACTGGCTGCGCTGGTGGTGAATCGCTCCGCCAGCCCATCCTCTCCCACCATGGCGGGAGAGGATGGATCAGGCTTAGTGCCGCTCCTCGCCTGAGGACTTCGCTGCGCGCTCGATCAGCGCCGCCACCGCTGCAGGCTGCGACACGTAGATCGCGTGGCTGCCCTTGACCTCGACCACCGTGGCGCCGGCGCGCTTCGACATGAAGCGTTGCGCGTCCGGCGGAATCATCCTGTCTTCCGTAGTGACGAGGTACCAGCTCGGCTTCGACTTCCAGGCCGGTGCGCTGATCGTTTCGCTCAGCGCGGCGACGCCCCATGGGACCTGCGAATCCGCCATGAACGCCGCGTCGTCGGGATTCACATCGCCGGCGAACGAAGCCGGAAACTTGGCCTTGTCGAGCATCAGGAAGCCGTCCTGTGGCGGCAGGATCGGCGGCACCGGAGCGCCGGGTGGCGCGCTCTTTATCAAAGTGGACACGGACTCGCCGGTGTCGGGCGCGAAGGCGGCGATATAGACGAGGCTCGCGACCTTTGGGTCGTTGCCTGCCTCCGTGATCACGGCGCCGCCATAAGAATGGCCGACCAGGACGACCGGACCGTTTTGCGCCGCGATGGCCCGCCGAGTCATGGCAACGTCATCGGCGAGCGACGTCGTGGAATTTTGCACCACGCTGACGTTGTAGCCGTCCTTCTTCAGGATCTTGTAGACGCCCTGCCAACCCGAGCCGTCGACAAAGCCGCCGTGGACCAGAACGATGCTCACCGCCAAGGCACTCATTGCAGCCATTGCTGTTCTCCATTCTTCGCGATCGGGAAAGTCCGTCGGTCAGCTTGGTACATAGGAGGCGATTGGCGGCCCGGCCAAGACTTTGTATGTTCCAGCCATACCTTTCAGGCATGGGACACGATGGAGCTTCGCCATCTGCGTTATTTCATCGCCGTTGCCGAGGAAGGCAGCTTCACGTTGGCTGCCGAACGACGTCTCCACACCGCGCAGCCTTCGCTGAGCCGCCAGATGCGCGACCTCGAGGCGGAAGTCGGCGTGAAGCTGTTGGCGCGCACCGCAAAAGGCGTTGAACTCACCGAATCGGGCCGCATCTTTCTCGATCACGCCCGGCTCGCGCTGATGCAGGTCGATGCAGCCGGAGAGGCGGCGCGCCGCGCGGTCCGGCCAGCGAAGACGTCCTTCGTGCTGGGTTTTCTCACCGGCCAGGAAATGATCTGGCTGCCTGGGGCGATGCGCATCCTGCATGCCGATCTGCCCAACACCGAAGTCATGATTCTGAGCCAGACCTCGCCCGATCTCGCCGAGGCTGTAGTGCGCGGGACGGTCGACGTCGCGTTTCTTCGCCGCGAGGACCGCGCGCCGGGACTGGCATTCCGGCGATTGATCTCGGAGCCCCTGATTGTCCTGATGCCGAACGATCATCGCTTGGCTGCACGCAAGTCTATCCGGGCCGCCGATCTCGCCGGCGAGACCTTCATACGGCCGTCGAATGTGGCGCCGACCCTGAACGCCGCGATTGACGCGTACATCGCAAAGGCGGCCATCCAGTTCGCGAGCATCCACGAGGTCGATAATCTCTCGATGGCGGTCTCTTTGCTTGCTTCGACGCGCAGTGTCGGCCTCGTGCCGCTCTATGCCCGTAACCTGCTTCCGCCGACGGTCGTGGGCCGGCCGCTCGCGGGCGAAGCGCCGACGCTCGATCTGATGATCGGCTACAGCAAGTCGAACACGTCGCCGCTGCTCAAGCGATTTCTGTCGAAAGTAGATGAATTGATCGAGCGGGTCTCAGAGCAGGCGCGAGCGTAGAGGCCGCGGCTGGTCGACCTGCTCTGCTACTCCGCCGCGTGGACGTGGTGCTCGATCGAAACGGCAGCGCCGTCGCTCCACACATCGGTCAGCGGCACGCCGTGCATCTCGATGCGGCGCAGCGCGTGCTCGTAGCCTTCGGCGATGCAACGGTCGAAGGCGCGCCAGTCGCGCAGGCCCACACCGTTGAGCGGCGGCTCGAACATGTA
>DATEZM010000193.1:0-6702 GCA_035255625.1 Rhizomicrobium sp.
CAACGGCTCGCCCGAGCAGCAGCAGGTGATCTACGGTGAATTCGGCCTCGATCCGCAGCGCGTCATCGAGGACATCATCGAACGGCGCAAGAACCGCGATCCGAAGAAGCGTTTCAAGGGCGAAACCAACGTCTTCCGCGTGCTGATCAAGACGCTGCTCAACGCCGGACTGATCACCGACCGCACCCGCGGTTTCTATTCCATGTACGTCGATATGGACGAGCTCTCGGCCGAAGGCACGCGCATGGTGGGCGATGACATCGCCGAAGAAGGCATCCGTTACCTCCAGGCGATCAACTTCAGGGATCAGCAACGCACGGTTTCGATCGCCGCGGAGTAGGGCGCGTATGGTATCGCGTCCCAATGTCCTGATCTTCATGCCGGATCAGCTGCGCGTCGATGCGCTCGGCTGCTATGGCGGGTTTGCAAAGACGCCCAACATTGATGCGCTGGCGGCGCGCGGCACGCGCCTTACACAGGCCTATGCGCAAAACAGCGTCTGTTCGCCGTCGCGCGTGTCGATCTTCACCGGCTGGTATCCGCATGTGCGCGGCCACCGCACGTTGACGCATCTGCTCCAGCCCGACGAACCCAACCTGCTCAAGATGTTCCGCGATGCGGGCTATCACGTCGCCTGGGCGGGCCGGCGCGGCGATACCTATTCCAAGGAGGCCGAGAAAGCTTCGACTGACCGCTACGGCTATACGGTCAAGCCGCAATCCTTCTTTGACTTCGCGCCGGCCGATCAGGAGTCGCCGCATGCGCGTGCCTATCTGCACGGCTTGCGCAACCGCTCCGGCGTTGTCGTCGATTTCGATGAAGCGCTGGTGCAGACCGCCGAGCAATGGCTCGGCGAGGGCCTGCCGGAGCCCTGGGTGTTGTTCGCCGCGCTGATCTTTCCTCATCCGCCCTTCGAGGTCGAGGAGCCGTGGTACGGCCTGCACGACCGCGCCGCGATGCCGTTGCCCGTCCCGCCCGACCTTTCACGCAAGCCTGCCTATATGCGCCGCGTGCGGGACGCGCACCGGCTGGAGCGCATGACGCCGGACGACTGGCGCGAGCTGCGCGCGGTCTATGCCGGCATGACAAGCCGCACCGATGCGCAGCTCGGACGCCTGCTGCAAGCCGTCGAGCGCGCGGGCTGTGCCAATCGCACGCTCAATCTCTTCTTCACCGACCACGGCGAATATCTCGGCGATTTCGGCCTGGTCGAAAAATGGCCGTCGGGCCTGGACGATTGCCTGTTGCGCAATCCGCTGATCATGACGGGCCCCGGCATCCGCGCCGGCGCCGTGTCGGACGCGCTGGTTGAGATGGTCGACCTCGTCCCCACACTTTCGGAAATGTGCGACTTGACGCTCGCCCACACCCAGTTCGGCAAGAGCCTGACCGGCCTGCTGCGCGACCCGAACACTGCGCACAAGGACGCGGCATTCTCCGAAGGCGGTTTCACCGCGGCGGAAGAGCATCTGCTGGAGTGCGGCGGTTTTCCTTACGACCTCAAAGGCGCGATCCAGCACGAAGCCCCCATTTACGTCGGAAAGGCTTCGGCGATCCGCACGGCGGACTGGACCTATATCCACCGCCTCTATGAAGGCCCCGAGCTCTACGACCGGCACAACGATCCCGGCGAGTTGCGCAACCTTGCCGGCCAGGCGGCCCTGGCTTTGGTGGAACGCGATCTGAACAACCGGCTGATGACCTGGATGCAGGAAACCGCCGACGTGATCCCTTGGGCCGGCGACAAGCGCTTCTAGGCAGAGCCTCATGCCGCTGTGATACTGTCCGGCGCGCTCAGGAGTTCTCACCATGCCCGATCAACAGACGCTCGGCGGCCGTTTCACGTTTCCCGGCACGTCGCTGACCGTAGCGCGCGTCGGCTTCGGGGCGATGCAGCTGCCGGGCGAAGGCGTGTTCGGCCCGCCGAAGGACCGCGCCGCCGCCATCGCCGTGCTGCGCGAAGCGCTCAAGCTCGGCGCCAATCACATCGACACCAGCGACTTCTACGGCCCGCATGTCGCCAACGAGCTGATCCGCGAGGCGCTGCATCCCTATCCTGAGAACCTCGTCATCGTCACCAAGATCGGCGGCAAGCGTGGCGCCGACAAATCCTGGAATCCGGCCTATTCGCGCGATGAACTCATCAGCGCGGTGCATGACAATCTGCGCAATCTCAAGCTGGACGCGCTTGACGTTGTCAATCTGCGCCTCGGCGCCGGCCATGGTGCCGCGATGCCCTCGCTGGAGGAGATGCTGGAGACCGTCATCGGCCTCAAGAAGGAGGGCCACATCAAACACATCGGCCTCAGCAATGCGACGCCGGACGAATTCGCTAGGGGCAGGGCGATGACGGATATCGTCTGCGTCCAGAACTGGTACAACGTCGCCAAACGCGACGACGATGCCTTCATCGACGACCTCGTCAAGCAGGGTGTCGCCTATGTGCCGTTTTTTCCGCTTGGTGGCTTCGTGCCGCTGCAGTCGCAGACCCTGAACGACGTCGCGGCATCGCTCGGCGCCACCAGCTGGCAGGTCGCGCAAGCCTGGTTGCTGCAGCGCGCGCCCAATATCCTGCTGATCACAGGGACGTCCTCGGTCGCGCATCTGCGGGAGAATTTCGCGGTCGCAGATCTGTGCCTGCCCCCCGAGGCGCTCGCCGAGCTGGGTTCCATCGGCGGGCAAGCCTGAAGACTTTTGCACGCACCCGGCATATACTATGTGCAATCGAAGGTTGCGGGCCTCCCGTGACCGACGGCGATCCGGCCGCCTGGCCATAGGCGCCTGCTGCCCTCGAACGACGAAACGTTCGGGAGGAACGCCATGACCATCAAGAACCCCATCGAGTGGACCGGCGCGCAATTTGTCGAAGCCGCCCACGTCTTCCGCTCCGCCGGCGATTCGATCCATCACATGCAGGACGTCATTCATTCGCCCGCGCCCGCCATCCGCAAGCTGACCTTCTCCGATCTGCGCGACGTGCTGCGCAAGGGCTTCGAGGACTTCGAGGCCTATCGCAGCGACGTGCTGTTCGTGGGCATCGTCTATGCTGGCGTCGGTCTGGTGCTGGCGCGCCTCGCATTCAACGAGGATCTGTTGCCGCTGCTCTTTCCGCTCGCTTCGGGTTTCGCCATCGTCGGCCCCTTTGCCGCGATCGGCCTCTACGAGATGAGCCGGCTGCGCGAGATGGGCAAGCCGGCCAAGTGGTCGAATGGCTTCGACGTCTTCCGGGCGCCCACCGTGGGCGGCATCGCGGTGCTCGGAGCCATGCTGGTCGGGCTGTTCCTGCTGTGGCTGCTGACGGCATGGCTGCTCTATCAGTCGATCTTCGGTCCGGCGCCGATCAACTCTGCCGGCCAGTTCGCCCACGACATTCTCTACACCGCTGGCGGCCGGCGGCTGATCGTGGAAGGCATCGCGATCGGCTTCGTCTTCGCGCTCGTCGCCATGAGCGTCAGCATCGTCTCCTTCCCGTTGCTGATCGACCGCGATGTCGGGCTCGACACCGCCATACGGACCTCGGTGCGCGCTGTTCTTGCCAATCTGCTGCCGATGGCGGCCTGGGGCCTGATCGTCGCCACTGCGCTGGTGCTGGGATCGCTGCCACTGTTCGTTGGGCTGGTGGTGGTCCTGCCGGTGCTCGGTCATGCCACCTGGCATCTCTATCGCAAGCTGATCGCGCCTAGCGGCCCTTGACGATATCGACCAGCCGCGCGACGTGCTCGGGCGGGGTGTGCTGCAGCACGCCGTGGCCGAGATTGAAGATGAAGGGACGGCCGCGCATTGCGTCGATGATGCGGCGCGTTTCGGCGTCCATAGGCGCGCCGCCGACCATCAGCAGCATGGGATCGAGATTGCCCTGTGCCGTGACGCCCGCAGGCAAGGTGGCGGCGGCGACAGCGATATCTGTCATGTGGTCGATACCGACGGCGTCGACGCCGGTCGCCGCCGCATAGCGACCGATCTGCGATCCCGCGCCGCGCGGCAGGCCGATAATCGGAATGTTCGGGTGCTTCGCCTTGACGGCCTTCACGATGCGGGCGGTCGGCTCGGTCACCGCCATGTCGAACAGGGCTGCCGGGACAGCACCGGCCCAGCTGTCGAACAGTTTGAGGACTTCGGCGCCGGCGTCAGCTTGTGCGATGAGGTAGGAGACGGTGGCGTCGACCAGTGTGTCGATCAAAGACCGGAACAGCGCCGGCTCGCTCCACATCATGCGACGGCAATTCTCGTAATCCGTCTTGCCGCGCCCCTCGATCATGTAGGTCGCGACCGTCCAGGGCGCACCGGCAAATCCGATCAGCGCGGCGTCGGACGGCAGAGCAGCGCGCACGCCCCTCACCGTCGCTATCACCGGCGAGAGCATCTGCGCGAGCTTCTCACCGCTCAATTTCGCGACACCCGCCGCGTCGCGGATCGGCTCCAGCCGCGGACCCTCGCCTTCGACGAAGGTGACGGTCTGACCCAGCGCATGGGGTACCAGCAGGATGTCGGCGAACAGGATGGCCGCGTCCACGCCGAACCGGCGCACCGGCTGCAGCGTCACCTCGATGGCGCGCTCCGGGGTGAGGCAGAAGTCGATGAAGTTCGGCGCTGTCGCGCGCAGCTCGCGATATTCCGGCAGGTAGCGCCCCGCCTGCCGCATCAGCCAGACCGGCGGACGGTCCAGGGGTTCGCCGCGCAAGACTCGCAGAAGAGGCTTCACAGACGCCTAACCCTCGGGCTTGGGCGGAATCTCGCCGCTGGGCGCTGTGCCTTCGCGGGCGGCCTTCTTGCGCGCGGACTTCTCCGCCCGCCGCTCGGCTTTGGCATCCGCCTTGGCGGCCTGCGCTCGCTCGCGCTGCGAGCGTTCGTGAGAGTAGTTCGGGGGACGCGGGGCCATGATTTCTACCCTTGGTTTGACCGGGACGGTCTGCCATCCGAAGCGGCGGAAACTTCCTCAGTCCTCCTTCGCCGCGGCTTCGGAGGGTCCGAAGCGCCAGCGTACGGACCACCCTTCTCGCTTCGCTGCGAAGGGTGGTGCCGGAGGAGAGAATTGAACTCTCGACCTACCCCTTACCAAGGGGTTGCGCTACCACTACGCTACTCCGGCATCCGCGGCCCGAACGGGCCGAAAGGACGGCTGCTATAGCCAACCCCGGAGCAAAGGGAAAGTCCCGATGGCCGGCAAGCCTCGCAGCCGGGAGGAGCGTCTCGCTGCGGCCCTGCGCGAGAACCTGAAGCGCCGCAAACAGGCCGCCAGGGCGCAAGGCGACAAGCTGCCGGGCTCCGACGCGGAGCCGCCGCAGCCGCGCCCCCAAACCGCCAAGAAGACGGATTAACTGGAGCGTTCACCACGCCTGTTCGTTGCGGCAGTCGCGCGCTACAAAGACAGGCCGGGCGCCCAGGGGCTCCATCGAGGAACAATGGACAAGATTCGCGTCAGGGGCGGCAGCCGCCTCAAGGGTGAGATTCCGATCAGTGGTGCGAAGAACGCGGCAGTGGCGCTGGTGGCGACCTGCCTTTTGACCGACGAGCCGGTGACCTTCGATAACGTGCCAGCGGTCAGGGACATCTTCGTGATGTTCGATCTCCTGCGCCATCTCGGCGCCGAAGTGGACTGGACGCCGAGTCCCGGCGTGGGGCAGGGCGGGCGTCTGACGCTGACCGCCCGAAATATCGTCGACACGACAGCACCGTACGACATTGTCGCCAAGATGCGGGCGAGCTTCCTGGTGCTCGGTCCGCTCGTCGCGCGCGAGGGCTACGCGAAAGTATCGCTGCCGGGCGGCGATGCGATTGGCGGCCGTCCGGTCGATTTCCACATCAAGGCGCTTGAGATGCTGGGCGCCAATGTCGAGCTTCAGGAAGGCTATATCGTCGCCCGGGCGCCCGAGGGCTTGCGCGGCGCGCATATCGAATTTCCCTTTGCCTCGGTCGGCGCGACCGAACACGCCATGATGGCCGCGGTGCTCGCCCGAGGCGAAACCGTGATTTCCAACGCCGCCCTCGAGCCGGAGATCGACGACATCGCCCGCTGCCTGATCGCCATGGGCGCGCGCATTTCGGGCCTCGGCACGTCGCGCATCATGATCGAGGGCGTGGATCGGCTGCACGGCGCCCGGCATGCGGTGCTTCCCGATCGCATCGAGGCGGGAACCTTTGCGATCGCCACGGCGATGGCGGGTGGTGAGGTCGAGCTGATCGGCGCCCGCGAGCACATGCTGGCGTCGCTGATCGGCCTGCTGCGGGAAACCATGCATTTAGGTGCAGCGTCAGACGTTCAGCACCGGAGGTAGAGCACTGAATGGGCTAGGGGGCCTACAAGCTTACTGACCCCAATCAAACTCCGAATGCCGGTTCTCCAGAGTCTGGCAGTGAGACTATGGTGGATGAGCTTCATAGTCGAAAGGGAAACAGCCCAGACCGCCAGCTAAGGCCCCAAATTCTTGGCTAAGTGGGAAACGATGTGGGAACGCAGAAACAGCCAGTAGGTTGGCTTAGAAGCAGCCATCCTTTAAAGAGTGCGTAATAGCTCACTGGTCGAGTGGTCCTGCGCGGACAATGTAACGGGGCTCAAGTCAAAAGCCGAAGCTGCGGATTTCCATTCCGCCCGAGTTTCGATGTTGAAAGCGGTTCGCCGCGGACGATGTCGTAATCCGCTCGGGAGTCACGGAGTGGGAGTGGTAGGGGAGCGTCGATCCTGCGGAGAAGCGGCGGTGTGAA
>DATEZM010000194.1:0-3329 GCA_035255625.1 Rhizomicrobium sp.
CATGGCGGCCTGCCCGCGCAGCGCGCGGAAGCTGAGCGGGGTCAGGAGCAGCCGGATCGCCATGGTGAACACGACGATGGCGGCGACGGCGGCGAGGCCGCCGAGAGCGGGGCTGAGGAAGTTGGTGAGGGCGAGAACGAGGTGATACGCGGCGTCCACGGGGACGCCGAAGACAGCAGTCATGACGAAGCGACCTTCCAGCGAAGAAAGAGGGATTGAGTTGCTGGAAGCGGCCGCGATCAGCGCGCTTTACCGCGACAGGCCGAATGCGGATATGCATGCCATACAGTCGTCGCTAAAGACGACTATATTTTCACTGCATATCCGAAGAGGTAAGACCTGATTAGAAGAGATTACGGCCGTCGCCAACTATATGGCCGCGCACTTCGGTGCTGCGCCGTCCGGCATCACGCCGGAGGAGATGGCGCGACTGCGTCGGCAGGCGTCACCGTAGCTTCGTAGATCTTGAGTCGAGTCAAGGCCGCGGAAAGCAGCGGTGTCGAAACGCCTTTTGCGGACCCCCGCGTCACCAGGTCACCGATGATCTGATCCGCCTCAACACGGTGACCGGACTTCATGTCTCGATACATCGACGCAGTTAGAGTGGAGGCCCTGTCGGTAAGGAATGATAGGACTTTGGATTTAAATGGCTTATTGAGCGGTCGCCAGGTGGCGGCAATGGTTGCCACAACCTCTTCGAATAGACTCTGCACAAAACCGGCGCCGCCGGGCGCCCTCGCGACCTGGCCGATGTCGCCGTCCATCAGACAGGTGATCGCACCGAGACTCGCCAACATGGCCCACTTCTCCCACATCTCCCGCTCGATCTCAGTGGACAGACGAGCGTCAAAGCCGGCTACCTTCATGAATTGATCGAGGGCCAGGATGCGGCCGGACTTTTCACCCGTCCATTCGCCGTATGCCAGGTCACGGAAACTCGCCTGGTCCAGTATCCGCCCGCGCTCGTCCAGGCTGGTCGAAATTCTCGCCAGGCCGCCGATCACATGGAGCGCTCCAAATCTTGAACGAAGAGTGTCCATATGCTTCATGCCGTTGAGCACGGGAAGAATCACGGTCTGGTGACTGACATAGGAACCGAGGCCTTCGATCGCGCCATCGAGCTGATAGGCTTTCACTGCGAGCAGGATCACATCGAACTCACCCGCAGCCTCGCCCGCGCAGATCACTTTGATGGGAACGACGGTCTCCTGGCCGCTGCTGGAGATCGTGAGTCCACTCGCCAGCTGCGTGGCGCGGCGGGGGCGGACGAGAAAGGTCACGTCTCGTCCCGCGGCCGCCAAGCGGCCGCCAAAATAGCCGCCGACGCTCCCGGCGCCAACAATCAGCGCTCGCATGGCGGCTCCTCGTTGAGAATAGCGGCGCGTAGCGATGCACCCAGCGAGTTCGCCGCTTCGAAGTCCGAGTGTGTTTTAAACGTCATTCCTGCGCTTGCTGATTGGCGATGTCCACAGCACGCAAGTCAAGCTCGCGCTCGAGCCCGCGCCGCGCCTCGTCCTCGAGCTTACCATCTCGATAAAGTCGGTTGATCAGTTGCCGTTCGGCCTCGATCAGGCGAAGCTCGATATCGTCGCTCAATCCGACGAGCCGGCGATGGCGCTCATCGTCTTGAGTGCGGCGCTCGAGGGTGGTAAGCCGCTCACGATAGTAGGCGCGAAGCGGTCGGACTATCTCCTCCGGGAGTTCCCGCTCCCGAGCAAGCACCTCGAGCTGCTTGAGCGCCGCTTCGAGCGCTTGGCGCAAGGCCGCGGCTTGCTCGGCTCTGCTCGCATGACGCTCTCGGCGGCCGGCGTTGGCGAGCCCCAGCCAGCGGATCACAACCGGGAGCATCAACCCTTGCCCGACCAATGTCACCAGGATCACAACGAAAGCGAGAAAGATGATGAGGGAGCGGTGCGGAAATTGCGTACCATCCCTGGTCGCCAGCGGAATTGCGAGCGCTGCGGCCAGTGAGACAATTCCGCGCACGCCGGTGAACCCGATTGCGAAAGCCCATTGCCACGGCGGCGCCGGGTCTTTGCGTTGCAGGGATGGACTGAGCCATCGCGGAACGTAGGTTGCGGGAAACGTCCACATGAAGCGCGTCACAATCACTGCAGCGCTGACGATCACGGCGGCGATGGCCAGTTCAGACTTCGAGCTATCGGCCATGCCGGCTACCAAGGTGCGCGCCTGTAGGCCGGTGATCAGGAATACCATGCCATCGATCAGATAGACGAGGAAGTCCCAGAAAAACACGCCCTGAATGCGCGTCGCGGGACTGATGAGCTGAAGGCCGTTCCAGCTGATGTAGAGGCCAGTAGTCACCGTGGCCAGTACGCCAGAGCCGCCCAGTTGTACCGGGGGCCAGTAGGCCAGAAACGGTGTCAGGACTGAGAGCATTATTTCCACGCGCGGGTCATCGATCCAACGCCGCAGACGCAGCATCAGCCAACCGACGCCGATTCCCCAGAGAATCTCGCCGGCCAGAACCAGCGCGAACGTGCCGACGGCAGGACCGAGCGAAAAGGCGCCGGCGCTTACGGCCGTCACCGCAAAGCGATAGAGGATGAGCGCCGTGGCGTCATTTGCCAGCCCTTCGCCCTCCAGGATGACAAGAATGCGCTTCGGGAGATGCATTCGACGTGCGATCGCCAGCGGCGCTACCGGGTCCGGTGGCGAAACAATGGCACCCAGGACGAACCCGACCGGCCAGGAGAAACCTAACAGCCAGCGGCTCGCCGCGGCGACGGTGAGCGTGGTGAACAGAACGCAACCGATTGCCAGCAATGAAATGGGTCGTAGATTGAATTTGAATTCCCGCCAGCTCATTGCCACTGCCGAGGAGTAGATGAGAGGCGGTAACACGACCAACAGGGCGAATTGAGGAGCGAGTTCCAGCCTCGGCAAACCGGGGATGAAGGCGAGCGCGATGCCGGTAAGCACCAGGAGAATGGCTGAGGGAATCTTCAGTCGCCTGGCGGCGACGGCAACCGCTGCAATGATGATCAGCAGCAGTACAAAAATCTGAATCGTCGACATTATCATCGCGGCGCCTGTTGCCCACGGATGTCAACGGTATTTTGCTGGTCTCTCGGGTGTGTTCGGAAGGGGCTGCTTGCGAAAAGGTGTGGTTGATGAGGAACGTGAGCTGATTGTCACGTTCGCGGCCATCGCATCAGGGCTGACGTCTAGAAGCCGGAAATACCATCACCGAGCTTGATATCCCCATTCGGCATCGGAATTGCGATGGGTGCAACCTCGACCCAGGTGACGCCGGTGCGCCGGTCGAGGCCGATTTCGCGGGCGGTCGCCGGCGATAGGTCCACGAT
>DATEZM010000195.1:0-4284 GCA_035255625.1 Rhizomicrobium sp.
ACCATCAGGCTGGCGGCGGTCAGGATGCCATGTGTGTGCGCCTGCTCGACCGCGTCGTTGACCTCAACCGCGGCGCCAAAATCGTCGGCGGTGACGATGAGACCCTTAAGAGACAATCATGTCTTCGCGGGTGCGCAGGAACTGGAAGAACTCCACGCCTTCGCGCAGGCGGCGCACCAGCATGTCCCAAGAGGTGAGCATCTCGCCGACGATCTCCAGGATCTTCGACGGCCGGAAGTAGAATTTCTTGTAGAAGTCCTCCACCGACTTGAAAATCTCGGTGTGGCCGAGATGCGGATAGTTGAGCGGCGCGATCTGCGTGCCGTCGTCGGTCAGAAGATCGACATCCGATGCGAACCAGCCGTTCTCCTTCGCCTGCTTGTAGAGGAAGGTGCCGGGATAGGGTGCGGCCAGCGATACCTGCAGGGTGCGCGGGTTCACGTCCTTCGCGAATTGCAATGTCTCCTGGATCGTCTCGCGCGTCTCGCCGGGAAGGCCCAGGATGAAGGTGCCGTGCACGACGATGCCGAGCTCGTGGCAATCCTTGGAGAAGCGCCGCGCCACGTCGACCAGCAGGCCCTTCTTGATGTTGTGCAGGATCTTCTGGTTGCCGGATTCGTAGCCGACCAGCAAAAGCCGCAGGCCGCCGGCCTTCATGGCCTCCAGCGTCTTGCGCGGCACGTTCGCCTTGGCGTTGCACGACCACGCCACGCCGAGCTTGCCGAGCTCCTTCGCAAGCGCTTCGACGCGGGCGTGATCGTCGGTCAGCGTGTCGTCGTCGAAGAAGATCTCCTTCACCTGCGGGAAGTTCTCCTTGAGATACTTCACATCGGCGACGACGCGCTCGGTCGACTGATAGCGGTATTTGTGCCCGCCGATGGTCTGCGGCCACAGGCAGAAAGTGCAGCGCGATTTGCAGCCCCGGCCGGTGTACCAGCTCATATAGGGATGCTTGAGATAGCCACCGAAATAATTCTCGACCTTGAGCTGTTTGTAGACGGGAAGCACGGACGGCAGCTTGTCCATGTCCATCAGAATTTCGCGCTCGGGATTGTGCACGATCTTGCCCGCGGCATCGCGATAAGAGAGACCCTTGATGGTCTCCCATGCCGCGCCTTCGGCCAGTTCCTTGACGGTGAACTCGTATTCGTTGCGGCAGACGAAATCGATCGCGTCGCAGGCTTCCATGCTCTCGGCCGGCTCGACCGCGACCTTGGCGCCGATGAAACCGATCTTGGCGGACGGGTTGCGCTCGCGGATCATTTTCGCGGTGCGCACATCCGACTTGAAGGACGGCGTCGAGGTGTGGATGACGATGAAGTCGTGCGACTTCACGTCCTCCTCGATGTCCTTAAAGGAAAGCTGGTGCGGCGGCGCGTCGATGATCTTGGAGTCCGGCACCATGGCGGCAGCCTGCGCCAGCCAGGTCGGGAACCAGAACGACTTCACTTCCCGCTTCATCTGATAGCGCGCGCCGGCGCCGCCGTCATAGCCGTCGAAGGAAGGAGCCTGAAGGAAAAGCGCTTTCATACCGTCCTCTAGAGTTGCGACATGGCGCCGGAGGTCTCGACCTCGTAGCGGCTGCCGCGCCAAGCCACCTTCTGGCCCAAAAACGACGCGAGGAAAACAGCCATGGACAGGAGGTCGCGGACGGGCAGGAGCCAAAACGGCCCGGAAGCCGCCCCAAAGGTCTTTTCCATACGCCACTTAAGGATAAACCGTGCGCCCAGCGCCGCGGCGGCCGTGGCAACTCCGGCTGGCCATCCGAGCAGCGCCAGGGCCGCAAGCGCCGTGGGGAAGGGAAATGTCACGACGGTGCCGGCATGAGAGCCCGGCCGCAGGATGCGCACGGTGCGGCTCCAGCGCAGCTCGTGGTGGAAGAGATCGATAAAGCTCTCCTCCGTCGCGCGATGAGCGACCGCCAGCGGCAGCACGCGCACCCGCTGGCCCCGATGCCGGATGGCGCGCCCGATCTCGTAGTCGTCTGCGAGATAGTTCGCGAAGGCGTCGAAGCCGCCGACCATGTCGAGCGTCTTGCGCCGGAACGCGATCGTCGAGCCGAGACAGGCATCGGCAATGCTCCACCAGGTGCCGAAAATCAGATTGGGCAGGAATTCGTATGAGGTGCCCATCGCGGCCAGCGTCGACCAGGCCGAGCTGCCGGCGCGCCCGGTATAGGGGCATGTCACTGCGCCGATACCCGGCTGCGCCAGCGCGGCAACCACGCGGCGCAGATAATCGCTCGGCACCGCGATGTCGCTGTCGCTCAGGACCAGTACGTCGTGCTTGGCCTTCTCTGTCATGTTGATGAGGTTGCAGACCTTGGCGTTGGAGCCATAGCGGCGTGGATCGATCACCAGCGCGATGTCGATGCCGGGATGGCGCGCCTTCAGATGCTGGACAATGGCAATGGCGGGATCGGATGCATCCTGCACGCCGAACACGATCTGGATCGGCGCCGGATAGTCCTGCGTCAGGAAAGTGTCGAGATCGTCCTCGAGCCCGACGGAATCGAAATGCAGCGGCTTGAGCAGCGTGACGGCCGGCAGCGTCGTGGCCGACGGCTCACGCACTGACGCAAATCGCTCGATCACACTCGCCGCCAGCAGCGTATAGAGTGTGCCGATTAGCGACAGCGCGACGAACAGCCAGCCCATGAAATGCATCAGATGATGCACGGCGATCACGCTCCAGAGTATCCCCAAGCCCCAACAACCAGGATCGCTTACAATCGCATTTTTCGCGCCGCGAGTGAAATCCCGATGCCAGTACGCAGTTAGGGCCCGAGCGGATTACGGCAGCGTAAGGCTATTGTTCCGCAGGGTTATTTCGGGAACGTTGCCGGAAAGCGACAGACGCAACCTTGCGCCGCTCAAGGCAGAATTCGCAGGAACCGCAAGCCTGACGGTCGTCGTCTTTGGCCTGAGATCCAGCGGCGCGCCAAGCGGCGGCACGCTAACCGAAGCGATCTTTGTTCCCTTTGCCGTCTCGAATGTCAGCGTTCCCGCCGGCGCATCCCGTGCACCGAGGCTGTGAACGGTGACATCGATGTAACCGTCACCGCGATGAACGTCGTCGGCACCGATGCCGATGTCGGCGCGATCCGGCACCGGTGGCGCCGCCGACTGGAGCATGAAGTCGACGACGACCGTGCGATGCGGCGGCAAGACAAGCGCCACGTCGCTATCGCGTCCGAAGACCAACGTCTTGCGCAGCGGCTTGCCGTCGATCGCGTCGTCACCGTTCGCGTCGAAGCCCGACGCCATCGACCAGGTGCCCGCATCGACGTTCGCGCCCGTCATGGTCGCGGCGATCGGCGCATTCGACAGGTTGTAGGCGATGACCTTGAAATGCCCCGGCATCGCACCCTGGATCAGGATCGCGACATTCTCCGCATTCGTCGGCGCGCCAGCGAAGCGCCAGCGCACGAGATTGCCGGGATAGATCTGGTTGCGGCGGATCGCCATGCCGCCGAGCCGCGAGCGTTGCAGCAGATCGCTGAACAGCTCCACGCGATCTGACCACATCTCGCCCTCGGTGCAGAGATACATGCGGTTGAGATCGGTGAGGATCTCCGAGGTGTAGAGAGCTTCGAGGTAGTGCTTGTCACCGGTCTGCAGCCAGGCGATGTAGCGCGCGAAGTCGACCGGCCTTGCGCCAAAATCGCGCGAGACCGCGCCCTTGCCAGCGTCCGCCACGCGGCGCAGATCGGCGCCCCAGCTGGCGCGCTTGTCCATAAGATCGATCGCATTGGCGTTGAGCAGCGACAAGGCGCCATGGTCGCCCTTGTTCGCAACGCTCTCGATCGGCGCGAGATATTTCGCATCGCCCGTCCAGCGCCAGGCGGTCCACATCAGCTGCAGCGGCGCCACCACGCCGTTGCTCGACGCGGTCAGCGTGCCGCGATCCTGGTCGGTCAGCGAATTGATATCCTCCGGAAAGACGGTTTCGCCCTTCTCGTTCTTCCTGGCATGCGCCAGATAGGAATCCGCGAGCGCGACGACCAGCGCCTTCATCGCCGGATTGCCGTTGTACTCGGCGAGCAGGATGCCGGGATGCAGGATCAGGTAGGAATATGGCTTGGACCACGCCCACGGACCTTCGCGCACGACCTTGGTGCCGCTGAACAGGCTCGAGATGATGTGGGTGTGGCCGTTGCCGACCGGTCCGATGATGGTGGGATAGGCCCGCGCCGTTTCCATCAGCCGCTCGATCACCTTGGGATCGCCGTCGGCGAGATAGGCGTCCTCGCTGCGCGCGTTGATGCCTTCCTCGTAAGAATGG
>DATEZM010000196.1:0-5802 GCA_035255625.1 Rhizomicrobium sp.
GATCCCCACATGCGCGCCTTGCGATGTTCGAGGTCCTTCTGCCTTCATCCGAACGGATGCGCACGAGCGCGCATCCTGACCTGTATGACGTCCCGCGAGTTCGTTCGGCCCACGCCGGCCCGGCGCCCGGCGTGTAACACCGCCGGAATGGTCAGGTTTCCTTTTTTGTGGACGCGGGATGTGGGGATTGAAAAAGGCATTTCAAGGGGTGCGACAATATTTATTTTTTGAGGGGAGTGGCGACGTTCCCCTCACCCGAAATTCGCTGCGCGAATTTCGACCTCTCCCGTGAACGGGAGAGGTTATGGCGCTCTGTTACCTCTCCCGCTTGCGGGAGAGGTCGAACGGCGCGAAGCGGCGTTCGGGTGAGGGCTCAGCCTCGCAGTGATCGCGCCGACGACCCCTGACAGGTTTTCGTAGACGTCGACATTGCGGAAGCGGATCACGGTCCAGCCCCGCGACGACATGAATGCGGTCCGGCGGCGATCACGTTCCAGCTCGTCCACGGTGCTGTGTGTCTCGCCATCGAGTTCGATGACAAGTTGGCCGCGCAGATGCGCGAAGTCGGCGATGTAGTCTCCGATCGGATGCTGACGGCGGAATTTGAAGCCGTGGCGATTGGCTTCGCGCAGTTGATTCCAGAGAAGCGCTTCCGCATCCGTCATCTTGTGGCGCATGGCTTTCGCGCGAGGGCGAGATTTGCCTTCATCGTCGCGCATGGGTGGTGGCCCTCCCCCTCACCCGGAAATGCTATGCATTTCCGACCTCTCCCGTAAACGGGAGAGGTGATTTGGCGCTGTTACCTCTCCCGCTTGCGGGAGAGGTCGAACGGCGCGAAGCGGCGTTCGGGTGAGGGCGAGGTGCGGGGCGGCGGTTCCCCTCACCTAGCGAAAACTAAGCACTTGGCTTCGCTGCGCTACGCCAAGTGCAAGTTTTCGCGTCCTCTCCCGCTACGCGGGAGAGGTGATCTCCCGCCACATCTCCAGTTCGTCGTAGAAGATGCCGTCCACTTTCATCGACCGCGGCTTGCGGCCCAGGATCTTGAAGCCGTGGCGCTCGTAGAGCGCGATGGCGCGGCGGTTCGTGGCCTCGACGTCGAGGACCGCCATCTCTGCCCCGCTGCGGGCGGCATGATCGAGCCAATGGGTCATCAGCGCGCCGGCAAGGCCGGTGCCGCGCGCGGCCTCGCGCACATACATCGCGCCCAGTGTCGCGACATGGGCCGTCTTCTTCGAATAGGTATCGAGCGAGAACGCGTTGATGCCGGCGAGCCGTCCATCGACGCGGCCGCCGAACATGCAGCGATGCTCGATCCGCTCGCGCCAGTGCTCGAGCGTAAACGCGCCTTCGACCTCGGGATCGGCAGAGAACGCGGTCGGATGCAGACGCAGCGCCTCCAGCCTTATGTCACGCAGCTCCTCCGCATGCGCCGGCGTGAGGCGTTCGATCACGTGTCGGTCCCGCGGAAGCGCATCCGCCATTCCTCGATCTGCTCATCCGTGATCTTGGCGAACAGCACGTCGGGCGGCGCGATCTTGTGGCCGGGCTCGAGCTGGGAGAGGAAGTCCCACATTGGTCCATCCGGCCACGGAATAATCTCCGGCGCAGTTTGGATCGCCTCGTGTATCTTTCGAGCAAAAGTTGGCATGACAGGCCACGCGAGATGGCCAAACAAGTGGACCAAGTTCAATCCCATCCGAATGCCCACTGCCGCCTTTGCGCGATCGGTTTTGAAGTGGGTCCACGGCGCCGCTTCTGTGATGTATTCGTTTCCAATGACCCAGATCGCGCGCAACTCGGCTAGCGCCTTCCGGAATTCGCATTGTTCAAGATACTCGGCGTATTGCTCCACATGATTGCGTAGGTTCCCGGCCAACGCTCTCTCAGCAGCGTCGTACTCACCTTCCGCCGGCACCGCTCCGTCGAACCGCGCGGCGCAGAACTTGGTCACCCGGTTGACGAAATTGCCGAGCACGTCGGCGAGGTCCTTGTTGATGACGCCGGCGAAGTGCTCCCAGGTGAAATTGCTGTCGGAGCTCTCCGGTGCGTTCGCCATCAGGTAATAGCGCCAGTAATCCGGCGGCAGGATGTCGAGCGCGCCGTCCATGAAGATGCCGACCTTGCCGGAGGTCGAGAATTTGCGGCTCTCATAGGTGAGGTAGTTGAAGCCCTTCAGCCGGTCGACTTTGTGCCACGGCTCGCCCGTGCCCAGGATCATCGCGGGAAAGATGATGGTGTGGAACGGGATGTTGTCCTTGCCCATGAACTCGACATAGGTGACGTCGTCGGCGCCGAACCACCAGTTGCGCCAGGCATCGTCGCCGAGCTTGTTCTTGTCGGCCCATTCCTTGGTCGCGCCGATATATTCGATCGGCGCGTCGAACCAGACATAGAACACCTTGCCCTTGAGCGCCCCGTCCGCGATGTCGTCGGGCACGGCAAAGCCCCATTCGAGATCGCGGGTGATGCCGCGGTCCTGCAGCCCCTCGTCCAGCCATTTGTTGGCGATGGAGGTGACGAGGATCGGCCAATCGTTCTTGTGGCTCGCGATCCAGGCGCGCAGCTCGTCGATGAAATTCGTCTGCTTGAGGAAAAGGTGCCGGCTGTCGCGGATCTCGATATCGCGCGCGCCCGACACCGCCGAGCGCGGCTCGATCAAATCGATCGGATCGAGCACGCGGGTGCAGTTCTCGCACTGGTCGCCGCGCGCGTTGGTGTAACCGCAATGCGGACAGGTGCCGATGACATAGCGGTCGGGCAGGAAGCGGCCGTCGGTCGCCGAATAGGCCTGCTTGGTGGTGCGCACGTCGAGATGGCCGTTCTTCCACAGCTGGCGCGCGAAGTGCAGCGTCAGCTCGCGGTTCTGATCCGACGACGAGCGCCCGAAATGGTCCCAGGAAAGCCCGAAGCGCGCGCCGAGATCGGCCTGCACCGCGTGCCACTTGTCGCAATAATCCTTGACCGGAATGCCGTCCTCGGCCGCGGCGAGTTCGATCGGCGCGCCATGCTCGTCGGTGGCGCAGATCGCCAGCGTCTCGTAGCCGCGCGCCCGGCAGAACCGCGCATAGACGTCGGCCGGCAGCAGCGAGCCGACGAGGTTGCCCAGCGTCTTGACGCCGTTGACGCTCGGAATGGCGGAGGTGACGAGAACGCGCTTCATATCCCTCCCTAGCCGGGCAGGAACCGCATTGCAAAGGGGGAGGAATGCGGGGCTATCATCCCGTCTCGATTTGGGGGAAGCCAACCATGTCACTCTCCGACCTGGCGGCGATCGGCAGTTTCGTGAGCGGGATAGCGGTCGTCATCTCGCTGGTCACGCTGACAATTCAGATACGGCAGAACACCAACCTCATGCGACGGGCGGAAGCCAACGCCCAGCAGGAGCAATTCTCCCAATGGCGCCTGACGATCGCCGGCAATGCCGAGCTGGCAAATATCTGGGTCAATGGTATGCGCGACGGCGAGCTGACAGAAATCGAAGAGCAGCGGTTCTCGTTTCTTCTGCAGGATTTCCTCTTCTGCTTCTACCAGAGCTGGGACCGGGAAAAGACCGCAATGAAAGATCGCGAATGGGATGAAATGTCCCGACGCATCGCGTTCATCATGACGACGAAACGCGGTGCTGCCTGGTGGGAACGGAACAGATTTATGTACTTGTCGACCTACGCCGAGGAGATCGACGCCGCGGTGAGCAAACGGCTCGAGGCGTCACGCCAGCCGGCAAGCCCGTGAAGCCGCGGTTCGGTGTTGCGGTTCACGATTGTCACCAAATCCGCAGGGCGCTGCCGGCCGGCGGAGCCCCAACTTGCCTCGGAAGCCCCTTCTCAGTATCTCCTTGGGCCGCGCGCCGGCTTAGCTCAGTTGGTAGAGCACCTGATTTGTAATCAGGGGGTCACAGGTTCGAGTCCTGTAGCCGGCACCAGCTGCTCTCTCGGCGACATCAAAGATCGATCAAGGCACCTGAGCCGATGTCGGAGCCGGTGCGACGAGACGCTCGACCAATTTCAACGTTGCCGCGCCAAGGTCCAGCAATGAGTCGATTTCGGTGGCCGTCGCGTAGTAGCGCTTGCCGTGACCGCTGCAGATATCGACCGCACCAATCGAAACCTCGCCATCTGCTTCGATCTGAGCGACAACGGATTTCAAATGGCCTGGCAAATATTCCAAATCGTTGGCCATAATTGTCGAGTCATCGACGGGCGCGCCATCCGACAGAACCACGAGCACTTTGTTTTTCTCGCTTCGGTCACGAAGTCGACGGACTGCCCATTCAATCGCCTCTCCGTCCACATTTTCCTTGGGTAGATCGGGCCGGAGCATTTGTCGTGCACTCCATGACATTCCCGGCTTTTCATCTGACGCGTCGCGATAAACAATGTGCAGCAGTTCGCAGAGACGTCCCGGTTTGCGACGACGCCACAACTGCCAATCTCGTCGTGCCCTGCCCCCGCGCCACGAAACAGTGGTAAAGCCCAACACGTCGACTTTGAACCCTAAACCGCAAAGGCAGTCCACGAGGGCAGATATTGTCGCGTATGCCATCAGGAGTCGCTGCCCCTTCATGGACCCAGAATGGTCGATCAGAAACGAGACCACAGTGTCGGCGCGCCGTTCGCGTGACAGCCTCTCCGCTATTCGAGCGGCGGCCTCCATGCATGAGATATCGAATGCTGTCCGCCAACCAGCGAGACCGTGCTCGATGGCAGCAACAGCCGCCTCAAATCCCTCTTTCGCCGGTGCCGAAAGTCGGCCAAGGACAGAGTCCAGTTCCGACGCGGGCACCTCGCGATCATAAGCTGTCGTATAGGCTTTATAATTCGGGAGACTGGGATTCCCAGTATCTGACACCAGCCGCAGCCAAGAAGGTATACCGCGTCCGGCCATCGTTTAGCCCGTCATCCGAGACAGCGCCGCACTCTCCAACTCGTCGCGCCGCTCCTTCGCCTTCAGCTTCACGCTCTCGCTCTTCAGCTGGCCGCAGGCCGCCATGATGTCGCGGCCGCGCGGGGTGCGGACGGGGCTGGCATAGCCGGCGCGGTTCACGATCTCGGCGAATTTCTCGATGGTGCTCCAGTCGGAGCATTCATAGGGCGCGCCCGGCCAGGGATTGAACGGGATCAGGTTGATCTTCGCCGGAATGCCGCGGATCAGCCGCACCAGCTCGCGCGCCTCGGCCAGGGAGTCGTTGACGCCTTTCAGCATCACATATTCGAAGGTGATGCGCCGCGCATTGGAGACGCCGGGATAGGTGCGGCAGGCCTCGAGCAATTCCTTCAGCGGATATTTCTTGTTGATCGGCACTAGACGATCGCGAATCTCGTCGCGCACCGCGTGCAGCGAGATGGCGAGCGCCGACCCGATCTCATGCCCGGCGCGCGGGATCATCGGCACGACGCCGGCGGTGGAGAGCGTGATGCGGCGCTTGCTGAGCGCCAGCGCGTCGCCGTCGGCCACGATGGCGAGCGCCGATTTGACATGATCGAAATTGTAGAGCGGCTCGCCCATGCCCATCATCACGACATTGGTGACGCGGCGGTCTTCCTTGGTCGACGGCCAGTCGGCCAGCGCGTCCTTGGCGATCATCACCTGGCCGACGATCCCGGCGGGGGTGAGGTTGCGCACCAGCCGCTGCGTGCCGGTGTGGCAGAAGCGGCAATTGAGCGTGCAGCCGACCTGCGAGGAGACGCACAGCGTGCCGCGCCCCGGCTCGGGAATGAACACGGTCTCGAACTCGATGCCGGGACCGGTGCGCAGCAGCCATGTGCGCGTGCCGTCGCTGGAGATCTGCTCGGTCACCACTTC